>JAYTAC010000065.1:0-2081 GCA_043737755.1 Spirosoma sp. | reverse complement strand
CGCCGGTGCCGAGGAACCTCAAGCCCCCTTGATAGACAGAGTCGAGATTCCTCGGCACCGGCCGCCCGGCGTTGTCGGAATGACAAGACAACAAACCCGGCTATGCTTCAGAAACTCCTCTTTCGGCTCCGCAACTTCTACCTCGCCACAACTCTTGCGATGCTGGCCTGGATGACGTTCTTTGATGCCAACGACTTGCCGTCGCAGGTCCGAAACTGGCTGAAACTACGCGAACTGGAGGCAGAGACCCGGTTTTATCAGGCCGAAATCAAAAAAGTGCAGACCGCCCGGCGAGAAGTGCTGGGCAGTGACCGGCTCCGCGAGAAGTTCGCACGGGAAAAATACCTGATGAAAAAGCCAACCGAGGACGTGTTCGTGACCGTGGATGAGCAGAATGAACCGTTGGAAAAACAGTGAACAGTGATCAGTTATCAGTTGCCAGCAATCAGTGCCATTGATAATTGCTGATAACTGCTTGCTGTTCACTGTTCACTGATCACTGGTATGATAAACGTCCTCTTCGTTTGCTTTGGCAACATTTGCCGGTCGCCGGTGGCGGAAAGCGCGTTCCGGTCGCTGGTCGCTGAAGCCGGGCTGAGCGAACAGATTCAGTGCGACTCGGCAGGCACGGCTTCGTTTCACCTCGGTCAGCTTCCCGACCGGCGCACCCGCGAAAACGCCCTCGAGCATGGCTTGACGCTCACCCACCGCGCCCGGCGTCTGATTGGCGAAGACCTCGCTCAGTTCGATTACTTTGTGGCAATGGACGAAGCTAATCTGGAAGCCATCGAGAAGTTGAACTACCGCAGCACAGGCCTGCATACAACGGACACGATTTTCCTGCTGCGCGAGTTTGACCCCGACACCAGCGATCAGCCCAACGTGCCGGACCCGTATTACGAAGGACCCGACGTTTTCGAGACCGTGTACCAAATTACGACCCGTTGCTGCTGCCAACTACTGACGTACCTGATTAAGGAGCGAAACCTACTCCCTGACTAAGCGGGTAAAACTCATTCAGACAGTCGCTCATCAAACTTATGGACAAGAAAGTCATTCTCATTATCCTCGATGGTTGGGGCATTCCGCTTAACCCGGCCGTGTCGGCCATTGATGCCGCCAACGTTCCCTTCGTGCATTCGTTGTACGACCGCTACCCGAATAGCCGACTGGAAGCGTCGGGCTTAGCCGTTGGACTACCCGCCGGACAGATGGGCAACTCGGAAGTGGGTCACATGAACCTCGGCGCGGGTCGGGTCGTCTACCAGGATCTGGTAAAAGTCAACAAAGCCGTTGACGAGCACACCCTCGACACCGAACCCGTACTGGTCGATGCGCTGAATTACGCGAAGCGCACCGGCAAGAAAATTCACCTCATCGGTCTGGTGTCCGACGGGGGCGTTCACGCGCACATCGACCACGTAAAAGCGTTACTGTCCATTGCTCACGCGCACGGCCTGATCGATGTGTTTGTCCACGCCTTCACCGACGGCCGCGACACCGACCCCAAAAGCGGCATTGGCTACCTGACCGATTTGCAGGCTCACATGGCCGCTACGACCGGGCAGATTGCCAGCGTTGTGGGTCGCTACTACGCCATGGACCGCGACAATCGCTGGGAACGCGTGAAAGTAGCCTACGACGCGATGGTTCACGGCACTGGCAAAAAAGTAGTTGCCGACGCCGTTACGCAGGCTCTTCAGGCTTCGTATGACGCTGACGTAACCGACGAATTTGTGAAGCCGATTATCGTTGCGAACGCCGATGGTTCGCCGGTAGCCGTGATTGAAAACGGTGACATGGTGCTGTGTTTCAACTTCCGCACCGACCGGGGCCGCGAGATCACGCAGGCATTGACGCAACGGGACTTCCCGGAGCAGGGCATGAAAAAGTTGGATTTGACGTATGTCACGCTGACCAATTATGACAGCGACTTCACGGGCGTAAAAACTATTTTTCACAAGGACAACCTGCAAAATACGTTGGGCGAAGTCGTTGCCAAAGCGGGCCGAAAGCAGATCAGGATTGCCGAGACAGAGAAATACCCGCACGTCACCTTCTTTTTCTCGGGTGGTCGGGAG
>JAYTAC010000064.1:0-2082 GCA_043737755.1 Spirosoma sp. | reverse complement strand
GTTGCGGTTGCAAAATCCGGTGGGCGTTCAGATCGGGTCGGTCAACTCACAGCTTATCCTGATCTTGGACGATGACAAACCGGCTCCGGCTGGCGATGCGAGCGTTGCGCTCCAACTGCTGACAACCTACCGGAATCCTACGGCGGGATCGTCGGAGATTGTCGCCTACGATAAAGTCAGCAAGCGGCTGTTCATTGCCAACTCCGTCGCCAACCGCATCGACATTGTCAATTTCAGTAATCCGGCCGCGCCCGTCGCCACGTCGTCCATCAGCGTGTCGGCCCTCGGCGGCAGCATCAACAGCGTGGCCGTGAACAACGGCGTGCTGGCCGCAGCCATCGAAAACACCAATAAAGTGCTGGATGGCAAAATCGTTTTCTTCGACGCTGACGGTACCAAACTCAGCGAAGCGACCACGGGTGCCCTGCCTGACATGATTACGTTCTCGCCCGATGGCCGCTTCGTGCTGACGGCCAACGAAGGCGAACCTAACGAAGACTACAGCGTCGATCCCGAAGGATCGGTCACGATTGTTGACGTGTCGGGTGGCGTTGCTGCGCTGACACAGGCCAACGTCACGACGGTTGGCTTTGCGAGTTTCAACGGCCAGAAAGATGCACTGCGGGCGTCGGGCGTTCGGCTCTACGGTCGTAAGGGGAACGTGAACAACGGCAGCAGCGTGGCCGAAGACCTCGAACCCGAGTACATCACGTTCTCGGCCGATGGACAAACGGCCTACGTTGCGCTTCAGGAAAATAACGCATTAGCCATTCTGAACGTGGCAACCAAAACGGTGTCGAGTATCAAGCCGCTGGGACTGAAGGATCACAACACCGACGCCAACGCGCTGGACCCAACCGATCAGGGCGGCATTCTGGCCCTGCAAAAGTTGCCCGTCTTCGGCATGTACCAGCCCGACGCCATTGCTTCATTCAGTTCGGGTGGTCAGACGTACATCGTAACGGCCAATGAAGGCGACGCCCGTGAGTATGCGGCATTGACCGAGGCCGTTCGAGTGGGAGCCACGACTTACGTGCTGGACCCGGCTGCATTTCCGAACGCGGCCGATCTGAAAAACAACCTGCTGCTGGGTCGCCTGAACGTGACTAACCAAACCGGCGATACCGACGGTGATGGTGATTTCGACCAGATTCACGTGCAGGGTGCCCGTTCGTTCAGCATCCGCGATGCGGCCGGTAACCTTGTCTGGGACAGTGGCGACGACCTCGAACGCATCACCCGCGCCCAGACGCCCCTGCTGTTCAACTCGAGCAACACCGCCGGAAGTCCTGCCGTCAAGAACCGCAGCGACGACAAAGGACCCGAGCCGGAGGGCATAACGACCGCCACGATCAACGGCCGGAATTATGCGTTTATTGGGTTGGAGCGCATCGGGGGCGTCGTGGTCTACGACGTGACGATGCCGACCGCGCCGAAATTTATCACCTACACCGTGAACCGCACGGCACCAGCGGCAACGGCCGCTACCGACGACCGGGGTCCCGAAGGCATCCTCTACATCGCCCCCGCCGACAGCCCGAACGGACAGGGTTTGCTGCTGTTGGCTAACGAGGTGAGCAACTCGGTATCGGTCTATCAGGTGAATGCACCCGTTGCCGCGTTAGCCCTTACCGCGCCGACGTATGATTGTGCCAGCGGTGCATTCCGCTTCAACGTGACAGGTGGCGACGGTAGTCCCATCGAGTACCGGGCCGTGCCGGGCATCACCGACTGGACCACCAACCCCAATCAGTTCGTGGACCGCGAGACCCGCACTGCCGCCGACGCTCCCGTGATTTTGCTCCAGGCGCGTCAGAATGGGCAGATCGTTACGCTCGACTTCAACATCCGCGCCATCTGCCCCGTCGGTCCCGGTAATCCAAATCCTACCACGCTCACCCTGACCAACCCCGCTTACGATTGCGCCAGCGGTGCGTTTCGTTTCAACACGACGGGTGGCGACGGCAGCGTGATCAAGTACCGGGCCGTGCCGGGCATCACCGACTGGACGACTAACCCCAATCAGTTCGTGGACCGCGAGACCCGCACTGCTGCCGACGCCCCCGTGATTCTGTTGCAGGC
>JAYTAC010000063.1:0-12466 GCA_043737755.1 Spirosoma sp. | reverse complement strand
CAGGGTCCAACCCTGCGTTTTTTTTACATCAATGTTTTGATAGCTTTGTTGCTACTCCTTTCCATTCGTATGTCCACCGACTTCAATTTTGATCGCTTACCAAAAGGGCTTCAGGATCAGTTTCGCGATCTGTATGCTTCAGAAGTCACTGACCAGGTAAGCTTAGGATTGAACACGATACATCAGAGCGATTGCCGCAATTTGCTCCCCCTTGTAAAGTCAAACAGTATTGCCGTGAGCGTTTGGTCTCCTCCTTACTACGTCGGCAAAAACTACGAGAAAGATTGGACCTACGAGCAATGGCAGGATTTGCTGCGAGAAACTATCCGGTTACACTTTCCTATCGTTCAGCCCGGTGGTTTTCTGGCAATTAATATTGCCGATATTCTTTGCTTCAAAGATGCCCAAATGCCCAGGATACAGGCTGACTCCGTAACCCGGAAAAAGATTTCTCTTTCACGAGAAGCTATTCTCCAAACTCTCGCCGAAAATCCAGCGATGAACCGCAGCGAGTTAGCTAAGCACTTTGGGTGCAGTGAACAAACGATTGACCGTCGGCTCAATGGAAATAACATTCGTGGTGGCAAGCACGAAGCACAAACGCGGGTAAAGATCGTGGGTGGTTTACTGGAAAAATGGGCAATGGAAGCAGGTTTTTACCCATATGACCGCCGAGTTTGGGTGAAAGATGCGGCTTGGGAAAACTCACGATGGACAAGTTTGTCTTACAAAGCAGTAGACGAGTTTGAGTATATATACATCTTCTGGAAGCCCGGTATCACAAAGCACGACCGCGAACGACTGACGAACGACGAATGGAAGAATTGGGGATCGCGGGCTGTTTGGACGTTTCCTTCCGTACGCGCGAATGACGACCACGAGGCCAAGTTTCCGGTCGAACTTCCGAAACGGATTATTCGACTATTGTCCGATCCGGGCGATACTGTCTTAGATTGCTTCATGGGTAGCGGCACCACAGCGATAGCTGCTATCATGGAAAGGCGCAACTACATTGGCACGGAGTTGGACCCGAAATACGTTCATCTCGCTAAACTCAACGTTCAGGAACAGACCGGCTTATTCGGCCAGTTTTATCATCATGCTAATTGACCCCACAACGCTGGCTGATGATTTGGATCGGTTAGAGGCTATTGAAAAATCGTCGTTACGGTTAGTGACCCAAGCCTTGTTCGATTACAGAAAGACGGCTGCCTACGTCTTCAAAAACGAGACAGACACCGTGGCCGATATAGGCGAAGATATTACGCGCGAAGCACTTGATCGGATGGGTATGTCCCGCATAGACCAACGGCTGTTCGGAAAAACGGACTACAAACGCGCTGCCTACCTTTTTCTCCCCGACTTCGCCGTTCGACAAGCGTTGTTTGTCGACTCGAAGGTCGAAAGCGGTGCTGATAATGTGGCTCGTATACAAATCACCCAATTGTCCATGCGGGTGCGGCAGGTTCGCCAGGGAAACGAGTTGGATATTCCGGGGCGCATACCCGTGGTGTTGACCCTTCCAACCGGGCAGCAATACCTAAGTACGACAATCTTTGTCAAATACAGCTGTCGTGAAACTGAAGGCAACCGGGAATTGCTGCGGATCACCACGGTTTCCCTGCCAAGTAGTTTGCTACAGGAAAAGTACAACCCGACTGCCACAGATACCATCTTTGTTGCCGGGCCAAATGCTCCCTCATTAGACGAAGAATTTCGTACCCGCTTAAGTTTCCCTCGTCTACAGCGAAAAGCTAAATGGCGTGTACAGAAAATTGCCATGGATAGCGAAGATTTAGTCTGGACCGATTAGGTCCTCACTGGATTATCTTTGCCTTTTGATTCAGCACAAATTCCTCCGAATGGATCGTTTTACCGGCCTGATTGGCATCGTTTTAATTCTGGGCATCGCCTACGCTCTCTCCGACAACCGCAAAGCCATTAATTACCGTACCGTTGGCGTTGGGCTGGCCCTTCAGTTCGGGCTGGCCGTTTTTGTGCTCAAAACCGAGATCGGCCGTCAACTCTTTCAGGGGCTGGGGTATTACGTGGACCGGCTGCTTCAGAAAGCCAACAAAGGGGCCGAATTTGTGTTTTCGCCCTTAGTCAACACCGAACTGCTAACGCGCACATTTGGTCCCGAAAACAGCTTCATTTTCTTCTTCAAGGTCATCCCGACCATCATTTTTGTAGCCGTGCTGGTCAACATTTTCTACCACCTCGGCATCATGCAGCGGATTGTGGCGGTAATGGCTCGGGCCATGAAGTGGCTAATGGGTGTAAGCGGGGCCGAAGCCCTGTCCAACGTAGCCAGTACGTTTGTGGGGCAGGTTGAGGCCCAAATCATGATCAAGCCGTACCTCAGCGGCATGACCAACTCCGAACTATTAGCCAGCATGACCGGCTCGTTTGCCTGCATTGCGGGGGGCGTACTGGCCGTGTACATTTCGCTCGGCGTACCGGCCCCATATCTGCTGGCAGCCAGTATCATGGCCGCACCGGGGGCCTTGGTCATCAGCAAAATCGTGATGCCCGAAACGCAGGTGTCCGAAACGCAGGGGCGGGTAAACGTTGAGATCAAGAAAGTCCACGCCAACCTCCTCGACGCTATTGCGGCCGGGGCCAGCGAAGGGCTGAAAGTCGGCTTCAACGTCATTGCCATGCTGATCGGCTTCATCGCCCTGATTGCATTAGTCGATAGTCTGCTGTTTCGATTAGGCTTTTACGTATTCGGGATGGACAACCTGAGCCTGAACCTGATGCTCGGCAAGTTCTTTTCCTTGTTTGCGTGGGCGATGGGCGTTCCCAGCAAGGACATTGAAGCGGCCGGGGCATTGATGGGCACCAAAATGGTGGTGAACGAGTTTGTGGCGTACCTTGATCTGGTAAAAATAAAGCAGACGCTCGAACCCAAAACCATCGCCATCGTCTCCTTTGCGCTATGCGGTTTCGCCAACTTCAGCTCAATCGCTATTCAGGTGGGTGGCATCGGCGAGTTGGCCCCCAGCCGCCGGAGCGACCTCGCCCGGTTGGGCTTCAAAGCCCTGATCTGCGGCACGTTAGCCAGCTACATGTCGGCAACACTGGCTGGGTTACTGCTCTGATGCGATGACTGTACCGTACCTGATTTCCCTAAAATGCCACGGCTTTTAGCCTTAATCCCGTGTCTTCGGGCAGGCCGAAAATCAGGTTCATATTCTGCACGGCCTGCCCCGACGCACCCTTCGTCAGGTTGTCGATGACGCTCGTGATGAGTAGTTTCCCATCGTGCAGTTCCAGATGCAAAAAACACTTGTTTGTGTTCACAACCTGCTTCACGTCGACCGGGGCATCACTAACATGCGTAAACGGGTGATCAGCGTAATACGTCCGGTATAGGTCGGTGGCTTCGACCAGCGTTCCCGCAAAGGGCGTGTAGACGTTGGCCATGATGCCGCGCGTATAATCACCCCGGTAGGGCACGAAGTTGATGGCGCGGGTAAAGTCAGGATCGAGCATTGTCAGGCTCTGGCGGATTTCGGTGAGGTGCTGGTGCGCAAACGCTTTGTAAATCGACACGTTGTTATTGCGCCACGTAAAACCCGTAGTCGGTACGAGGGCCTGCCCCGCGCCGGTGCTGCCCGTGATGGCACTAATATGGATGGCATCGGTCAGCCGCCCGGCTTTGGCAAGCGGCAACAGGGCTAACTGAATACTCGTGGCAAAACAGCCGGGGTTGGCAACACGCGTGGCTTCCTGAATGCGTTCGCGGTTGAGTTCGGGCAGGCCGTAGACGAAATCATGGTGCTCATCCCGAAAATCAGTGCTGAGGTCGATTACGGCAATGTCGTCCGGTATGTCATGTTCAGCCATGAACGTAGCCGAGACTCCGTGACCCGAGCAGAGGAAAACGGCGTCGAGACCGGCCCCGCCCGTTGAGGAAAAATCAGGGAGATCGCCCGAAAACGTCAGATCAGTGTCGCCCAACAGATCGGTGTGGGTGGCCCAGACGGGTTTGCCCGCCTGGCTTTTACTATGAACGAACTGGACATGAACGAACGGGTGATTGAGTAAAATACGCAGCAGTTCGCCACCGGTGTAGCCCGCCCCGCCAATGATACCGATGTTGATTGTCATTGCTTCATTAATTAGTACCTACCCCACGTAATGCACCGTGCTACTGGTCCCGTGGGAAGTCAGGTTGATTTCCCGAACGCCGACGCGGTAATGATCAACCACCATCTGGTCGGGGTCGTGTTTCATCTGGTAAAAGGTCGAGGGCGACAGCAGCGTCAGCAGGTTACCGCGCTGCACCACTTTTTCGACGTGGTAATGTCCGCAAACGACCGTAATGTGGCAGGGCAAATCGCGCACCAGCGCCAAAAACTCATCGCTCTGCCGAAACGGGTAATGGGTGTCCATGAACGTCACGTCGGCGGGCAGGGGCGGGTGGTGCATGAACACCAGCAGGTTGTTGTCGCGGAGGGCGACCATGTACTCCCGCAGCCAGGTCCACTGCGCGGACGAGAGTTTGCCTTTAGCCGTGTCGAGGAACAAAACCGGGCGACCGTCGAGCGGCAGGGCATAGTATAGTTCAGTGCCGTGCAGGTGGTGGGTGAGGTTAAACTCGTCCGCCATCATCATCGAATCGTCGTGGTTGCCCGCGATGACGTAGTATGAAAAGGGTAGTGCATCCAATATTTCCTTTACCCACCTGTAAACGGCCCGGTCGCCGACCGAATAACAAATATCTCCACCGATGACGAGACAATCCGGGCGTATGTGCTCCAGATGGCTTAGTGCCTGCAAGAAATTCTGCCGGACATCGACGCCCTGCGGCTTCTCACCCTCGGCCCCAATGTGCAGGTCTGTGATAAAGGCAATTCTCATGCTGTTTTGGCTTCGTTCCAATACACGTCCATTTCGGCTAACGTCATGTCGGCCAATGTTTTGCCGCTTGCTTTGGCCTGTTCTTCAATGTACTGAAAGCGTTTGATGAATTTTTTGTTCGTGCGTTCGAGGGCGGTTTCGGGGTTGATGTCGATGAAGCGGGCGTAGTTGACGAGTGAAAACAGTAGGTCGCCGAATTCGCCCTCGGCCCGCTGGGCATCAACCGTTTCGCCCGTGTCCGCGTTAAACTCCGCTTTGAATTCCTGCATTTCTTCCTCAACCTTCTGCCAGACCTGCTGTTTCTCGTCCCAGTCGAAGCCCGCGCCCCGCGCTTTTTCCTGAATCCGCATGGCTTTAACCAGCGCGGGCAGCGACCCCGGCACCCCGCCCAGCACCGACTTATTGCCTTCTTTGAGTTTGAGTTGCTCCCAGTTGGCTTTCACCTGCTGTTCGGTTTCGGCAATGACTTTATTACCACTGGCATCGGCGTAGATGTGCGGGTGGCGACCAATAAGTTTGTCGCAAACACCATTCAGCACGTCGGCCATGTCGAACCGGGCAGTCGCACTGTGGCCAGCCATGCTGCGGGCAGTCGCACTGCGGTCTGTTTCGGACGCAATTTTAGCGTAGAAAACCAAGTGCAACTGAAGGTCGCCGAGTTCTTTACGAATGTCGGGCAGGTTGTTTTCGAGGATCGCGTCGGAGAGTTCGTAGGTTTCTTCGATGGTCAGGTGGCGCAGGCTTTCCAGCGTTTGTTTTCGGTCCCACGGGCACTGCTCGCGCAGTTCGTCCATAATGGTCAGCAGCCGGTCGAAGGCCATCAGTTGCTCCTGACGGCGAGGGGAAAGTTCTTGAAATTGCTTCATTGAGTATGTAAACCGGTGAGGTCTTGGACCGGGGCGCGTAGCCTTACTGATTTGCAGGAAACTTGATTTTGTGGTAAATCTCGTTCAGCGGCAGGGTTAAATCGCCCAGTTTGGCTACACTGTCGAGGGTTCGGTAATCGCTGTTGAGCCAGACGTCGGGCTGGTCGGTGCGTTCGTAGATTGTTAGATAAGGTCGGTTCTGGGCGGCATACACGACGTATTTCAGGCTGGGCACGTCTTTGTAGTATTCTAATTTGCTCTCCTTATCATATTTCATGGTCGATGGTGAAAGCACTTCAACCAGCAGGTACGGATTAGTAATGATGCAGGCAGATCCTTGTTTGAACGTCCATTCGCCCTGCGTCACCATCAAATCCGGCTGATAGTAATTACCATCGGGTCGCAGTATCTGAAGTCCGGCATTGCTGCTGGTGACTAAGAAATCTTTGTCTCTGAAGTGAGCATACAAAAGGTGGTTAATGGCCGATACAATCAATTCGTGGAAGGCTGTTGCTAAACTCATCGCTATAATTTCGCCGTTGTGATACTCTAATTTTCCCGGAAATTCAGGGGCAATGTCTAAGTACTCAGCCTCCGAAGCCGGTACGCGCACCACGTCCTGCGTTTTGATTTGCGCCAGCAGGTATTCCGCTAAGTTTTCGACCGCTACCATAGCTTTTGTTGCTTTTTCGTAAAAATAGCAAAAAGAGAGGAAAGGGAACAGGGGGAAGAGCGGGACGAAAGGATGTGCATATTCCTTTTCTTCCCGCTCCTCCCCCTGTTCCCTCTCCTTCCCCTTTTAAAGCTTCACCATCCGTTTCACGGCCCGACCCGTATCGGTTTGCAAACTGTACAGATAATGCCCGGCCGACATGCCGAACCCGCTGACCGGCACCACATAATTTCCGGCGTCTAACCGGCCTTCGCGCAACACGGCCAATTCGCGGCCCTGAAGGTCATACATTATCAGGCGGGCGTTTTCCGTCTGGTTGAGCGTAAACTGAATTTCGGTGCTGTCGGCGAACGGATTAGGCGCGTTCTGACCGAGGGCAAACGTGCCCTCCTTAACAACCAGAGCGGGTGTCTGACGGAAGATCGGCAGTGTCTCAAACGAACGCCCCAAAATGCCCTGCGTCGTGGCGGCATCAACGCCGAGGTGGTCGCGCAGCACACTGGCGTAGACCTGCCGGAAGTCATTTTTGAACTTCAGGTCGCCCCCGCTGTCAAGGTCTTTGAGGTCGGGGGTGGTGCCAATGATGCCGCCCCGCACGGTTTTACCCACCACAAACAGGGGAGCCGCCGTGCCGTGGTCGGTGCCGGTGGTGCCATTCTGGTTCACGCGTCGGCCAAACTCCGAAAACGTCATCACCGTCACGCGGTCACCGAGGTTTTGCTTGGCCAAGTCTTTGGTGAAAGCCAACACCGCATCAGCTACTGTTTTGAGCAGCGTCGCGTGCTGACCACTAACGGTGTTCCCGGCCGTGACCTGGTTAGCGTGGGTATCGAAACCGCCCATTGTGGTCAGGTACACGGGCGTTGTCAATCCACCGGCAATCAGTTCAGCCACAATAGCCAACTGCTTGCCGAGGTTCGTATTGGGGTACGTAACGGCGTTTTTGCCGATGTCCGCTTTCTGCTTGATGACGTCTGAATACTGGATCGACTGGGCGGCAATCTGTTTGAGAAACTTCAATTCCTCGCCCGCCACGGTGTTCGGAATGGCTTCGGTATCGGCACTGGTGCCTTTCACCAACTGGTAAAACGCGTCGGGGTTATCGAACACGGTCCCCATCGACCCGGCCTGGCTTTGCAGCAGCATCGACTCCACCGATCCCAACTGCACGGCCAACGGCTGCTCGGGCAGCGTGATAGGGTAAGCCGGAAATTTCTGAGCCAAATACCGACCCACCCAGCCCTCATCTTTGTACACAGTAGCATCGGAACCCGACAGCCAAATATCCGTCGAGCGAAAGTGCGACCGGTTCGGCGACTGATAGCCAACGTTTTGCACGATGCTCAACTGCCCATTGCCGTACAGTTCCTGAAACGCGGTCATGACCGGGTTCAACCCCATCTGGTCCGTCAGTTTCAGAACCTTATCTTTCGGGATGGCAATGGCCGGGCGTTTCTGGTAGTAGATGTCATTCTCGAACGGCACCACCGTGTTGAGTCCGTCGTTGCCGCCCCCCAACTGCACCAATACCAGAATGTTGCCATTGGTACCTGCCATATCCAGCATGAGCGGATTGTGGGCATACGCCCGCACGGGCATACCCTGCACCCCGAGGGCCACCCCGCCGGTCAGCAGGCCAAGTTGTCGTAGAAAGTCGCTGCGGTTCATCGTCAATGAGTGGATTAGCGAATAAGTCAATTAGTGAATGTTTTGCCGGTGCGGTCAGCTATTCGCTAACTCACTCATTCGCTAATTAAATTAGGTGAGTTGATACTCCGGCAGCCGCATGACTGCTTTCAGAAATTTCTGGATGCGCACGTCGGCCATCGGCGTGTTGGTCGACCAGTTGGCCGCAATGGTGCCGTCTAAAAGCGTGTCTAACAGCAACTTCTCCTTCGTGGCCGTGGGCGATACCATCAGCATCAGGCTGGTGATGTCTTTGACGAACTGGGGAGCGTTTTCGGCACTTTTGAAACTGCGGGCGTAATCGAGTGGCACCACCTTAAACGACAGATTCTGACCGTTGGCTTTCCGACCGTCGACCAATGAATCGGAGTAGCCGCCCCGCGCCGGGTAGGTGTTGGAACTGATCCAGTCGCGCTGACCCGGCCAGCCCGCCACGTCGGGAGGAAAAAACAGATACTGCTGCAAAACGCGGGAAGCTTCGGCGACGTAGGCCAGGTCGGGCTTGCCGATGTCAAGGAACTTAAGTGATCCCACAGTCAGTTCAACCGGATTTTTTATTTTAGCACCCCCGTGTTCAGGTTTATAAAACTCGTCGGACGTGAGCAGGAAGCGCAGCACTGTCCGCAGGTCGTACTTGGCCGCGCGAAACTCCGTTGCCATCTGCTTCACGAACACCTCGTTGGGTTTGTAAAACACGAATTCTTTGTAGAGTTTACGGCAGATAAATTCCGCAGCGGCATCTTTTGTCAGTATGATATCGACAATATCGGTATGGGTGAAATTACCAGTCTGACCCAGAAACGTTTTGGGTATATCGGCGAAAAGGCTCCGGTTGAACGTCGATTTCAGCCCGTCGACGCGCCAGCCAGTCAGGGCCAAAGCCGCCTGTTTCACGTCCGTCTCGGTATAACTACCAATCCCGAGCGTGAACAACTCCATCAGTTCGCGGCCGTAGTTTTCGTTGGGCGCATTCTTGTTGCTCTGCCGCCCGTCGAGATAAATAAGCATCGCCGGGTCGGTGTTCACGTCCTTGGCGAACTGCCGGAAATCGCCGAATGCGTGTTGCCGGAACAGCGCGTTCTGCTGGTACATGTGCTGCGGATAATTGACTTTGGACCGGTCCGATACAAAGTGATTGTGCCAGAATAAGACCATCTTCTCCTGCATCGACGTGCCCTCGGTCAGCATCCGGTTGAGCCACCAGGTTGTGAGTTGCGCGTACCGCTGACCGTCCATCGCGCCGTTGTTGGCAGCGGGCGTTTCAGTCACCCAGGGGCCGGGAGAATCGGGGGCTGGCTGAGTAGCTAACAATTCGCGGTCAACGAACGCATCTGCCGAAGTATACGAAAGTGCTTTGGCCAAATTAACGCGGTTATAACCGAACAACGTACGGGCAAGCAAGTGACGGGCCGTGTCGGCGTTCCAGGCAATCATGGTAGTTGATATTTTCAGTTAATAGAAATCTGTTTACTACTGTGTATTATTAGTTAATAATCAGGGTTTTAAGCTAATTAACTAACATACAGCTATTTAAATGTACTCCGAATACGTTGTCAGCGTTGCAGCCCGATCATTAAATAATGATAAAAAGAGCAGGGGCGACACTTTTTCGTGTGTAATCGACGTAACCGTTTGAGCATTGCGGGAGTTATGCCGGAGGTATCCGTTAACTCATGTATGACCCCAGCCAGCGCGTCGCCCGCTCCATCGTCCACAAACCGTCTGCGGTTGTTCACCATCATTTTCACCGTTTTTCTGGATTTGGTCGGCGTGGGCATTGCCAATCCAATCATTGCCCCGCTCCTGCTCCGGCCCGAATCGAACTTCCTGCCCGCCAGTTATTCCGACGATCAGCGGACGCTGTTGCTGGGGGTGTTGATTGCGGTGTTTTCCATCGCCGGATTCTTCAGCGGGCCACTGCTGGGGGCCCTCTCCGACCGGCACGGCCGCAAGAAAGTGCTGCTGGCGTCGCTCGTGCTGACCCTGATCGGCTACCTCGTTTTTGCGCTCGGGATTTACCTCAAAAGCGTACCGTTGCTGTTCGTGAGCCGCACGATCTACGGCATCGGGGGCGGCAATCTATCGGTAATTCAATCGGCCATCGCCGACATCAGCGACGACCGGTCACGCACCAAAAACTTCGGGCTGATTGGGGTGGCGTTTGGCATTGGGTTCATCATTGGCCCGGCACTGGGGGGCGAACTGTCCAACCCCGACACGGTCTCGTGGTTCAACTTTACAACACCCTTTCTGGCGGCTGCGGGGCTGTCGCTGCTCAACATCGGATTGGTTGTTTTCACCTTCCGCGAAACGCTGAAAACGCCCATCAACCGGCCTGTGACCATTCTGACGGGGGTGCGAAACCTGAGCGCGGCCTTCGGCGATCCTCGACTGCGGGTCCTGTTTCTGGGCGTATTCTTTTACGCCCTCGGCTTCAATTTCTACACGCAGTTTTTTCAGGTTATCCTGATCAAAGTGTTTGACTTCGACCAGACGCACATCGGGCGGTATTTCGCTTACGTTGGGCTGTGGGTGGCTCTGATGCAGGGAACGGTTGTTCGGCGGGTGGCCAATAAGTACGCACCCGCTCAAATTCTGCGGTACAGCGTATTCGGGCTTGGAATTACGCTGTGGCTGTTTTTACTGCCCCGCGAGAGCTGGCAGTTGTATTTAGTGGTGCCGTTTATGGCCCTGTTTCAGGGGCTGACCTCGCCCAACACAACGGCTTTGGTTTCACAGAGCGGCAGTGCGCAAGAGCAGGGCCGGACGCTGGGCATCAATCAGTCGGTGCTGTCGGCGGCTTTTGCGCTGCCACCCGTCATTGCCGCCTACATGGACACCATCAACGTGTACCTGCCCATCGTCGTGGCCGGGGCAATGGTGCTGATCGGCTGGGGTTTTTACATGAAATTCTTCCGCGAAACGCCGGTAGTGATCCCCGCAAACAGCCCGGTAGCCGAGTAGTGGCAAAATTTCGCAACTTTGCCATATGCACATCACCAAAGTCGAACTCAAAAACTTCAAACGCTTCACTGATCTCACCATCGACAGCATCCCGGCCGACGCTAAGCTGGTATTGCTCATCGGCTCCAACGGCTCGGGTAAATCGTCGGTTTTCGATGCGTTTGAATTTGACAACAGTGTCAAAAGAATTCCACCCATCAGTGTCAATGATACTGCATTACAGCGAGCGAATAATGCGCGTGAAGCCGATGTGATCAGCCAGAAATTATTGACCTACAGGAAGTCATCACTGATTCAGGATATTCCCCGCATAGAAATCACTACTACACTACGTCCAAGATATGTTGGTGGTACGTTTGTTGACGAAGCCCCGCCAACGACTTATCACCGTGACATCGAGGATACGTCACAAACTATTCGGTACTACGGCCGTAGCAGCTACCGTCAGATTTTACGTCTTGAACGAACGTTGTCCGTAAGAGGAGTTGATATCCGTAATGATTCGGATAGACCTGCGTCATTTACAGACCGTGATGATCGTTTTGCCAATGACATCGACCGTATCTCGAAGCAGATTTTTGAGGATATATTCAGAAATGGAGCCTCTGCTGAGCAGATTAGAGAAAAATACGTATCGCCAATAAATCAAGCATTTAAGCGAGTGTTTGATACTCAACCGATCAATACGTTGTCTTTGGTTGAACTCATTCCGCCTGGGGAGGGTCAGGCTACACAAGTGAATTTCAGAAAAGGTGATTCAGAGATTCACTATGACTTACTAAGTGCAGGGGAAAAAGAAGTTTTTAATATTCTCTTCAACTTACTCATGCGCCGTGACCAATTCACTGACACGGTTTATTTCTTCGATGAACTTGATCTGCACCTAAACACTCAGTTACAATTCAATCTGTTGAAGGAACTCGTTGAAAACTGGATTCCTGAAAACTGCCAATTGTGGACGGCTTCGCACTCATTAGGCTTTATTGACTATGCCCGGCAGTATGAAAAAGGAGTGATTATCGACTTTGACGATCTGGATTTCGACCAGCCACAAACGCTGTTTCCGCAGCCGAAAGAGCAATTAGACGTCTATGACATCGCCGTGCCGAAGGAGATGCTGTTCGAGATTATGAAAGGTAAGAAAGTCGTCGTCTGCGAAAATAAAAACGATGAGTTCTACAATCTGCTGGGAATACCCGATACGATTTTTGTTGGTGTCAACAATTCGCGCGATGTATTTTTGAAAGTTAAACGTGATTTGGATTACAACTCAATACGTGATCGTGACTTTATTTCAGACACGGAGATTGAGTATCTACGTGAACAATATCCCAACCATCACTTATTGACGTACTACTGTTTTGAAAATTACTTGTATCACCCTGATAACGTTGCAGAAATAGCGTTG
>JAYTAC010000062.1:0-5285 GCA_043737755.1 Spirosoma sp. | reverse complement strand
ACGGATCGAATTGAAAACACGCGTTTGCCACTCCGGGACTTAAAGGCTCTGCTGACAGGATAAAGTAAGGCAATTATATACTTGACGACCCCACCGACAAACGGATAAAATGCGGGTCAAGTAGTCGAAGATAAGTAGTTAAATGTTTGGTTGTCAATTGATTAACCACTATATTGGTGTCATAATTAACGGCAATATGGCGGCTACTACTACCCCTCAGTTTCAGTCCTTAGTTGAGCTAAACGACTATTTCTCAGACGAATATACTTGCAAACAGCACCTTGCACAAATTCGCTGGAAAGGAACGCCCGTTTGCCCCCGGTGTGGTTGTGAGAAGTCGTACCTGTTTAAGTATAGTGGTCCCGCTTTTTTGTACCAGCCCTTAAGCTTGTCGAAACGGTTGCTAACTTAGTCAACCATGAAAGCAAAAAGCCGTCGCCAGTTCACCTCCGACTTCAAGGTGAAGGTCGTTTTAGAAGTACTGCGTCAGGACAAGACGCTCAATCAAATCGCCAGCGACTACGATTTGCATCCTCAGTTGGTGCAGACTTGGAAACAGGAGTTTATTGCGGTTGCTCCGCAAGTGTTCGATCAACAAAAGGGGGCACAAAAGCCGGTTGCTGATCAAACAGCACCGCTTTACGAGCAGATTGGACGGCTCCAGATGGAGTTAAACTGGCTCAAAAAAAATTGGGAACCAACCTACAAGTCAGCGACGCGCCATGATCGAGCGAGCTGATCCTAAGTTGAGTCTTCGGCGGCAATGTTGGCTATTGAGCGTCAGCCGGGCCGGGCTGTCCTATGAGCCAGTAGCGGCCGACGATCAAACCTTACAGATTATGCGTCGACTCGACGAGTGGTACGTTGCACATCCAGATTTGGGCCACCGGCGCCTGGTAGTCCTTCTCAAAGAGGAAGGCTGGCTAATAAATATCAAGCGGGTACGTCGATTAAGAGCTTTGATGGGTTTGGAAACGCAATTTCCCAAACCGAACTTGTCAAAACCGGGCCTGCCCCGACAACGTTTCTTCTATTTGCTCAGAGGATTAGCCATCCATAGTGTTCACCAGGTCTGGGCCACTGACATCACATACATTCCTATGCCCAAAGGCTTTTTTTATGTGATGGCCATCTTAGATTTGCACAGCCGCTATGTTCTGCATTGGGAGTTGAGCAATACGCTCGAGGCCGATTGGTGCGTAGCAACCTTACAGGAAAGCCTACAAAAGTGGGGTAAGCCGGAGATTTTCAACCGCGCGGGCGGCCCCGACGGATCAGGGAAGCCAGTTTACCAGCGATGATTTTGTGGCCGTCTTACAGGGCCATCAAATTGCCATCAGTTGGGACGGGACGGGCCTTAGATAATATCTACGTAGAACGCTTCTGGCGGACGCTAAAGTACGAGGATGTCTATTTGCGGCACTACCAAACCGGTAGCGAACTACGAGCAGGTTTAACCAAATATTTTGGTAGTGGCTGAAACGTGTTGATTGAGAGGTCTTTTTGTAAAATTTTAATCCTAACTCGTTAAATTAGAAGTTATTACCTTCACATTCTCATTGGCTTGCAATGCCAATCAACACGTTTCAGCCACTACCGATAATTTAATTGATACACCGGTTGCCCCAGCACCTCGATAAGTTGCACACCCATGACTGAATCCATACCTGGTTTCTGGCTCAGTGTCTGCATTGGCACCGACGGGGATACCAGCGACAAACTAAGCACCGTCGCTCCGGCCGGACGTTTGAGGGTATCACCATGAATGTCGCCGAGGTTCGACCAACTGAAATATAATCCGCCCAGCGTCCAGAAAAGGAACTGAACGCCGATAAACAGCCCCAGGTAGCGATGCGTTTTGCGAATGCGGAGGTGCCAGGTGCGATTCATAGTGCCGGAATGCGAACGTGATTAGTTCATGTGGGGATGACCCGCCTGGAAGCAGTGCAGCGCACAGGCCGACCCCTTATAGCTGTCATGCACGTTGCCGATCTTGTTGCCTTTTGCGTCAACGATGTCACAAGTCTCATCGGCGCTATCCTTGATGGTGAACATCAGGTCACCATTGGCATTCATGTATGTTTTGCCGTCTTTCCCCATCCGGCCCATTTTCTTGCCAGTCTTCGCGTCGACTAAGTTGCCCTGTCCATCGACAAAGGCAATTTTCTGACCCTTCGCATCCTGAACCATCCGATCTTTGGTGACCAATCCCACGGTTGTGCCTTTGCCGTCTTTGATCTGACCAGCCGCATTAATCGTCATGGGCTGCTTGTAATTGGCCGACTGGCCAAACAGGATCGCGGGGCTGAACAGTAGCGCAAAGGCGAGCAATAAATTTTTTACGTGTTTCATGCTATCAGGCTATTTATTAGTAGACTACACCGGTTTGAGGGCATGGTACAGCCGGAGCGTACCAAAAATCGTGTTGACCTGTCCGGTCTGGGTAATCGGGTGAAAACCCCCATCGTAGAGCATGTTCGGTATGCGACCCTGGACGTTGGCCGTCGTCGTATCGAATCCATCGAAGAGTTGTAATCCATAGAACAGTACCCGCATGGCTTCGTTGGCGGGTTTGCCCCAATCGGCCAGGGCCAGCGAGCCACCGGGTGAGAGTACCCGCCCTATTTCACGGATTGTCTGCTCTTTATCCTCGTCCGAAAGTTGGTGGAGCAGCAGACTACAGGTCACAAGATCCATCGTCTGATCCGGGTAAGGCAGTGGTGTCGATAATCTTTGTTCCAGCGTTACAGGCCAACCTTCCGCCGTGTTTTTTTGCCGGGCCAACACCAGAACGGTTTCATCCCCGTCGAGACCAAAGACATCCGCTTTGGGAAACAGCCGGTGTAGTTGCATGGCCTGCGTCCCCGTACCACGTCCAGCACGTAACGCGGCTTCAGGCCCCGAATTGGGTTGAGCAGCAGCGTCCGAAACTGATCTTCCCACATCGTCAGGGCCATGACCCGGTCGTAAAACCGGGTCAGGCCGTTCCAGCGTAAAGCCGGTTTGTAGGGAGCAGCAGGCGTTTTCATGCGATTACTGTTTTTTCTGCCATTCGACAATGAGCCGATTGTTGAGCGTCACGTAGTCGGCAAACTTCTCCTGTTGGGCTACCTGTGCCGATTGACGGGCGGCAGCGATGGCTCCCTTATAATCGCTTGCGCGGGCCAGCAGCTTAGCCTGTAGGTGCAGATAGTTGAAGGCAGGTTTCAAGGCCACAGCCTTTGTAGCCCAAGCTAACGCTTGCTTTGTGTCTTTTTCCTGATCAAAGTAGTACAGGGCAGCCTGGTAATACAGGCCGGGCTTATCTTCTTTGTTGACATTAATCCGGTTCATGATCTCCGTTGTGATACGTTCATCAGCGTTGCTCACGACGGGAAAATGAACCGATGTATTGGCCCAATTGAGGTAGATCATTGCCCCGTTACGCACTAAATCTTGCACCTCAATGGTGAATGACTCATAGAACCGGGCGGAGGAATCAGCTTTGACGGTGAAGCGGAGAATGTCATTTTTCTCGTCGTACCCATCCAGACCGTGACCGCCCACGTGCTTATTCAGAATAATCGTCCACTCCCCCCGATTGGGAATACTGAACAGCGAATAGCTGCCAGCGGGCAGTTGTTTCCCCGCCATGGTGATCGCATCGGTGGTGGTCAGGATGGTCGCATCCGACGCGCCGGTGCGCCAGAGTTCACCGAAAGGCACCATCCCCCCGAAGACAGCCCGTCCTTTGACCGCCGGGCGCGAATAATCGACTGTCAGATCGGTGAAGCCGATTTTCTGTTTGACCGTCGTTGGCGGTGAGGGTTCAGGCAAGCTCAGTTGCGCCCGTACGGGCTGTATTGATACCAGCAGCCCAACCAAAACCAACGTCGTGGTGACGGTTTTGATCGAATGATTCATACCGGTTGATTAGTATTTAAGGACGATACCATTCGGCTTTTTGCCCACCGTGATGTCCTGTTTCTTGGTCCGGGTTTGTACATCGACTACGGATACCGAAGCGGCCCCCTGATTGGTAACGTATGCGGTATTGCCATCCTTAGTAAAAGCGATAGCGTGGGCATCCAGCCCTGTCGCAACCTCGCTCATCTTCATCCAGTCTCCGTTCATGCGCTCGAAGATGACCACCTTGTTGCCCGTCCCTGCCTGACTGACCCAGAGTTCGTTACGGGTGGGATGGTAGGCTGCATAGCCGGGGGTGAAGCCAAGCGGGACGGTTTCTGTCACGGCCAGCGTGGCGACATCGATCACGCTGATGCTCTGACCCTTTTCGTTGTCAACGTACATCTTGCCATCCGCGCCCGGCCAGGCACCCACGGGATCTTCACCCACCGGAATGGTTTTGACAACCGACTTGTCGGCGACTTTGATTACCGTTACCGAGTTGCTCATGCCATTGGCGACAAAGGCATACTGGCCATTCGACGACATCGTGACCTCGGCGGGTTCCATACCAACGGCAATTGTGTTCTTGAGGGCCATCGTAGCGGCATTGTAAACCAGCACCTTACCAGCCTCGTCCATCTGAGAAGTCCAGATTTCAGTTCCATCGGCGGAAAAAACTGCGTTGTGGTTCATCACCGGCGTTTGCTGGCTGGTGGTAGTGTTGCCGGTTTTGGGATCAACGACCAGCACCCGCCCCGTCATACCGTTCATGCCACCCGAGTGTCCGGCACTGAGATCCATGCCCGGTACCCCTACGCCCAGTTTGCTGCCATCGGGGGAGAGGTAAATGTGGTGCGGCCACATAACCATATTGGTCATGGGCATGGTCCCAGAATGGCTCATGGATGCAGCACCAAACGAAACTGTTCCTTTCACCTGCTGATTAGACAGGTCGATGATTGACAAACTGTTACTCTCAGCGTTGACGACGTAAGCGGCCGGATAAAATATGTTCAGTCCGGCCGGTGGTGGCGACTGCATGGATGACATGTCGTGCATGTTGCAGCTCGACAAGGCGAGCAGGGGCAGCAGAGCCACCGTAAGGAGGGACTTGTTCATAGAGATGATTGATTTAAGATGGATTGATAATAAACTGGACGGGGCACCGGACAAGGGCCGGAACTGACAAAGAAAGTCTATCCGGACGCAGACGAAACAGGAGATACCCGCTGACCGGGATGCTCTCAGGCATCTGTCAGCGAGTGGCGAACGGGAAAATGAGGTCTAAATCAGCCAGGTACAGCCGACAATAAGTCTGTAACGCCCGGTTCGGTGAAGCGGGTCGTCGGCAGACGGGAACGGGACAACGGCGTCACTGGCAGGGAGCAGGGCTACCA
>JAYTAC010000061.1:0-2098 GCA_043737755.1 Spirosoma sp. | reverse complement strand
CGGCCGGTGCAGTTCCAGTGGGTGTCGCTGGGCAGATAGGGCGATGGTTTTGTGCTCTGGTACAGGCTGAACACGTCGATGGCCTTTACCCGCAATTTCGGTGATTCCTGCACCCGCTCGACCAACCGATTGTAGTCGGCCCGGCCCACTTCCAGAATGCTGGCTTTGTTGGGTATGATCGACAGATACACGTCATCGAGACCAAGCTTTTTGTACCGATCCGCCACCGCGTTTACGCTGTCGACTAATGCGTTGACCTCCCGGTCGGTCAGGGGCGAGAACGACGAATTCAGCGGTTTGGTGGTATCCGTATCCGAGCGTAAAAATAGATGCCGATTGTCGGTTGAGAGGCTGACGCCCGTGCTCACCCGGTCGAACCAGCCGAACGTCAGCCGGGCTTTCAACTCCCTGAACCAGATTGCCCAATTCTGGCTGAACAGGGTCGATTCGAGCCGTTCCTCCACGCCGTTCCAATGAAACTCAGTAGCGAGTCGTTTGCGCAGCGGCAGACGTGGGGTTGGCGTTTGGGCGGTGTCGGTCTCAACGGTCAGTTCGGTCACGGGCGTGGCGAAGTGCTCCCGGAAGTGCCGCTCCACCGATTCCAGCACCAGCACGTTGCGTTTTGACGGGTCGAGTTGTGCCCGCTGCCGGTGCTCCCACGCTACCCGCTGGTAATGACTCACCGGAAAATCGGATGGGCCGATGCGCTGCTCTTCCGTAAAACTGTCGCCGATGATGTACAAGTGTGCCGACGCCGTGTCGCTGGCCAACGACTCGGTTGAACACACGGGTTGCGCCTGCTTGAACTGGGGCAGGGCCGACAGCCGGTAGAGGTCGCCGAAGCGGTAGTCATCCACGATAACGCCCGCTTTGTAGAGCCAGCGCGACACCGTGCCCGACAAACCACCGGCCCAGAGGACTGTCGCAATCGCCAGAATGAAGTAACGCAGCGTTTTCATCACCGGAGTCGAATACTGAATAACTGCACGGCTTTCCCCTTGCCGCTCAGGACATACAACTCATTGGTCCGTTCGTCGAATTGAAGCGTCACCGGAAAATCGCCCGGAATGGGTCGGTCGCCCACGACGCGCCCGTTGAGGTCGTAGAACGTGGTGAAGCCCCCCGACTGCACACTGATTAGTTCCACGCCCGCCCCCAGCCGGTGATAGCGGACACTGTTGCGTCCCGGACTGGAGCGGTCCGTCGTCACGGGTCCCAGACTGGATGGTCCTGACTGCAACGCCCGCACCTCGAACCGCCGTTGTCCCTGCTGATCCAGCACCGCCACTTCAGTATCGGTCGTGAGCAGCAGCAGCCAGGTGCTTTGCTCCTCGTCGGGAAACAGCCGGAACGAGCCACGGCGCACCGGCCGGAACAACTGCGTCCGTTTGGTAATCAGCCCGTTGGTGTTCATGGTCAGCAACTGCCCCTCGTCGGTAACAGTCTGAATGTCCGGCTGACCGGGCGGGAGCAACGCCGGACCTGCCATCCGTGTCTCGGGTTCTTCCGGCGTCCGGCGTTCGATGCGGGTTGGAAAGCGGGGGTACTGGGTGCCGTTTTCGCGCCAATAGTTCACCGTACCGTCGGGCTGAACGGCCAGTATGTCCATGCCCGTGGGGGTAGGAATAATTTGAAACGGCAGCAGCAGCGGTCCCTTTCGCGGTGCCGTCATCAGTCGCACAAACGCCCGCCGTTGCCGGTCGAGGGCGTAGATGTGACCGTCCGGGTGAACCGTAAGTGCGACTAAGTTGCGTTGTTGCATACCGCGTGGCCGGACCAAAAACGTCGGGTCGAGACCTTTGGGCAGTGGAATAGTCAGCAGACGGACTTTTTTGCTGCCCGGCCCGACCGGAGCCGGGTCGGCCACGTACAGCGTCCGGTCGGTCATGAACAGGTGCTGCAGCCGTCCGTTATTGAGAAAGTCGACAGCGAGTGCGTTGCTGCGAATTGGCCCGTCGGGGTTATTCTGCTCAACCCGGTCACCGTCGGACATAACGAGCACAAACTGTCCTGCGTCGCTCTGGGCGTAGAACTGAACCGGCCCCTCGCTTAAACTGCCCGTCATGATGGGTGCGGCAACGAGCGGGGCGTCGAGTTC
>JAYTAC010000060.1:0-2099 GCA_043737755.1 Spirosoma sp. | reverse complement strand
CTAATCCCATCGACACCAGCGTCCGAATCCACTGGGGTTGTTGCAGCAAAATAGTGTACGTTTGGGAGCGGTAGTAGTGGTTGACCCAATAGAAAGCCAGTAGCACGGCCACGATAACATTCAGCAGCAGGTCGCCCAGCGACGGCACCAGCACCGACGACGCGTAGAACTTAGGATTAAACAGGTCCGACTCGATAAACAAAAACGGCACCCCGAAATAAAGCATCACCGCCCGCAGCAGCAGCAGATAGGCCGCTAACCAGGCAAATCCACGTTCATATTTCCGCCGTTGCCGCAACTGAATGATGAGCTGCAACACGTACAGACCGAGAAAAATAATGCCCAGCGATGCCAGAATTACGGTGTTGACCGGCGTCGACTGATTGCGGTAGGCATCGACTTTGGGGGGCACCACCGAAAACAGAAACACGGGCGTGTTGTCATAAATCGCCTGAAACGTGCTCAGGCGCTGCTCGGTGATGGCTTGTGGATCGAGGGCGAACAGCGTCGTATTATATCCCGACTGCAGGTAGGCGTTGTTGTTCTGGTACGAATGGTACACGTTCACCAATGAGAACACGTCCAATCGTTCGGTGCGCTTAGCAATTCGCTGGTGGCTGACCACGTAGCGGCCCTGCTCAAAATCGACCAGCCGGGGGTGAGTCACCGAAGCGATCCGGCCATAATCGGGAATGAACCGGTGATCGGACCAGAACAGCAGTTGCCCATTTCGGAAAACGAAGTACGGGTATCGAGTGGGCAGGCTTAGCCCGGCAAACGTGGGGTTGTGCTTTCGGTTGAGCAGCGACGCCACGTCGCGCAGTTCCTTACTGCTGACGCTCATTTCGGCCTTGACGCGCTCCTGAACCGTATTCAGGTACTGCTCGTCGGTTGCGTTGGGGGCATCGCGCTCCAGTATCAGATAACAGAGTATCGACAGTCCGACTGACAGCACGGCCAGTATCAGAAAAATATGTCGTTCGATACGCTTCACAGGATGGGAGAGGATGGGCGATTCGCTAAGATCAACCTAAAATCATGCCAGAATTAAGCCATCGGCAATGTATTTCGCGCAATGAACCATAAACCGAACTCCCCGGCGGGCAACCAACGGTGGGAACACGCGCCGGGCGATCATTTGTCGACCGTGTAGCCCCCGGTTTCGTAGCCGATTTCGGCACCCAGCACGTAGAGTAAATGTTTGCGGTCGATAATGACACGAACCCCGTCAACGTTATATACGTCGTCGGCCGGGCCGGGCGTGTCGAAGCCCAGCAGCCACGACGAGCCGCAGCCGCCCCCCCGGATGCCCACGCGCAGACCATAATCAGCGGGAATTTTGTTGGTCAGGAGCGTGTCTAAGATTTGCTGCCGGGCTTCGGCCCGAACCAGAACGGGGTTGTCGAGCATAAAAAAGCAAGTCGTGATGATGACCGGTTGTCACCGTAAAATTATCCATTTTACCCAATAGTATTATTCCCCGTATGGAGCTGTTGAGCGATTTCCTGAAGCTGATTGTACCGGCCGGTTTGGTGTTGTACGGTATGTACCTGACCGTCAAACTACTCCTCGAGCGCGAAGCCGACCGGCACCGCTTCGACGTAAAAGCCCGCTACACCGAAAGCGTGGTGCCGGTGCGATTGCAGGCCTACGAGCGGATGGTGCTGTTTCTGGAGCGTATCAGCCCCAACAACCTCCTGCTGCGGCTCGGCGGCAGCAGCACCACGGTGCTGGAATTTCAGCAGCGGCTTCTCCAGGAAATCCGCGACGAATACAACCACAACCTCTCCCAACAAGTCTACATGAGCCAGGCCGTGTGGGACCAGATTCAGGCGGCTATGAACGACGTAACGACGCTCATCAACCAGGCCTCGGGCGACACCCGCCCCGACGCCCCCGCCCTTGATCTCTCCAAACGCATCTTCGAGCGGATCATCGAAAAAGACCGGCTTCCTACCACCAACGCTCTCAAAGCCGTAAAAGAAGAAATTCAGGCGATGTTTATGTGAATAAGCGTAACCCGGACTTCAGTCCGGATAGCACCGTGTTTAGCCGGACTGAAGTCCGGGTTACGTCTCAAAACACCCCCGCCGACAACG
>JAYTAC010000059.1:0-2100 GCA_043737755.1 Spirosoma sp. | reverse complement strand
TGACACATCACACGCAATTCGGGGCATCGCCCCACAACCTCGCTCAACAACATTTGTCATAACGGGGTAAACAACACCCGTTTGTTCCTTCCATAGCCATCTCCATTATCTCCCAATCAGTGCGCACACTACTACTTTTACTCAACATCCTGCTGCTGACTCCTCCCCTGCTGGCGCAGAAGAAAAACGAAGCCTATCAGTACCACATCGGTCGGGCCTTAACGACCGGTATCGCACCGGCGCACCGGCCGGGGCGGGACCGTACGTCGCCTATAGTAGTGGATGGGTCGGTGGACGAACCGGCCTGGCAAGCTACCGAAGTGGCCGGTAATTTCCGAATGGTGCTGCCGATGGACACCAGCCGGGCCAATGTCCGCACCGACGTCCGCATGACCTACGACGACCGGAACCTGTACCTGAGTGCCGTTTGCTACCACGGTAACGTTCCCGGCCCATACGTGGTGGAGTCGCTCCGGCGCGACTGGAATTTCGGCCGCAACGACAACTTCATCCTGTTCATGGACACCTTCGACGACCAGACCAACGGCTTCACGTTTGGCACCAACGCGGCCGGGGCGCAGTGGGACGGGCTGCTGTTTGAAGGCGGCAAAGCCAACCTGAGCTGGGACAATAAGTGGACATCGGCGGTGCGCAATTACCCCGACCGCTACGTCGTTGAAATGGCCATTCCCTTCAAAACCATCCGCTACAAGCAGGGCATTACGCGGTGGGGCATCAACTTCAGCCGACAGGACCTGAAAACGACCGAGAAGTCGGCGTGGGCACCGGTTCAGCGGCAGTTTCCAACGTCTTCATTAGCGTATACGGGCGTACTGGCCTGGGATCAGCCACCTCCCCAGCCCGGCCCCAACATTTCGCTGATTCCGTATGCCCTGACCGGCCTGTCGCGGGATTATCAACGGGGACTACCCAACAAAAATCGGTTCGATGCCGGGTTGGACGCCAAAATCGCCATCACCTCATCGCTGAACTTAGACCTGACCGTCAATCCTGATTTCTCGCAGGTCGACGTCGATCAGCAGGTGACCAACCTCGACCGCTTCGAGTTGTTCTTCCCCGAACGGCGGCAGTTTTTTCTGGAAAACGGCGATCAGTTTACCAACTTCGGCTACGCCACCATCCGCCCGTTTTTCAGCCGACGGATTGGGCTGGGCGGGGTGCCGATCCGGTTTGGGGCGCGGCTGAGTGGCAAGCTGGACAAAAACTGGCGCATCGGTCTGATGGACATGCAAACGGGCCGCGTGGAAAACAGCGGGTCCGGCCGGTCCGCCGGTGCGGTGGTATCGCTGCCTGCCCAGAACTTCGCCGTAATGGCCCTGCAACGACGCGTGTTTGCCCGCTCGAACGTGGGGGTGCTGTTCGTCAATAAGCAGTCGCTGGGCTACACACCGGACATTAACCCGACAGAACCGAACAAACCAGTCTATTCGCAGTACAACCGAAATCTTGGGGTTGAATACAACTTAGCCTCGTCCAACAACCTTTGGACGGGTAAAGCATTGCTCCTGAAGTCATTTCAGCCAATTTCGCGGGGTAGTGATGTAGTCTATGCCGGTAATCTACAGTATATCAGCCGTCAGTGGCTCGTGGGTGGACAACTCGAATCGGTTGGCAAAAACTACACGGCCGAAGCGGGTTTTGTGCCACGCCGGGGTTACCGGCGGGCATCAGCTACGGCGGGTCATACGTTTCTGCCAACGGGCGGGCCTGTTCAAAGCCACGGTCCGCTGACCCAGAGCACGTTCTTTTTCGACCCGGCCGGGCGACGCAGCGACTCCGAGAGTTACCTCAGTTATCTCTTCACGTTTCGCAGCCGCGCCACCTTCACGGGCTGGGTCGCTACCGATTATGTCCGGCTGTTGCAACCCTTCGATCCCACCAACACCGGCCGTGAGAAACTGGCGACGGGTAGTATTCACCGCTGGAATGCCTGGGGTACGGTATTCACCTCGAAACCGCAAAGCCTGTTTACCTACGGTTTTTCGTCGCGCTACGGCGGCTACTACGCCAACGGCACCCGCCTGAACCTGACCGCCGACGCGGGCTACCGGTTTCAGCCCTTCGTAAGTTTGGCCGTCA
>JAYTAC010000058.1:0-5300 GCA_043737755.1 Spirosoma sp. | reverse complement strand
AGCTAAGTCAACAAGATACTGGTATTTTTGAAATGCACCCGGTCGAGAAGGCTCTGATTGAGCTGACGCGCAACAGTTACGAGCCGGACATTTGCTGCTTCGGACTCGCTAAAGCCGCTGCCATTCAGCCTGATCATACTCTATTACCCGGCTCCCGATTTAGTGGTCGAGGTGCTGTCGAAAAGCACGAAGAAGAACGACCAGGAAGTGAAATCCGAGGACTACGCAGCCCACGGCGTATCCGAGTATTGGATCATCGACCCCACCCGCCAAACCGTCGAACTGTTTGCAATTGACACCGATACGGAAGCCTACGCGGTAGTTGGCACATTTCGGATGGGCGATTCGATTAGCAGTCGGCAGTTGCCGGGCTTCACCATCCCGGTCAAGGCCATCTTCGACGCCAGCGCAAACGTAGCCGCGTTACGGACGTTGTTGGTAGGGTAACAATGTTGTTTCGATATCACTAACACCCCGATTATCCAACAAAAAACACCGCTCAATCCATGAGCGGTGTTTTTTGTTGGATAGCTATCTTACTTCCCGAACTCGATCCAATCCAGCGAGATCAGGTTATCATCAGGGGCTTCGTCTTTTCTCAGCACAAAATACAGATCGTGTCGGCCGGTAGTGGGGGTCAGCGGAACGCGCTGATCGGCATACGTTTTCCAGTCGCCGGTGGCAGGGTATCTGAACGTGCTGACAACCGGGCCATCGGGCGTGCCAAGGTGAACGTCAAGCGTCGCGTCGCGGTCTTTCGAGGCATAATGGTACGTCAGCGCATTGATGCCGGTCAGGTCAATGTTCTTAAATCCGAAATAGGCCCCGTTTTTTGCGTTACCCAGCCGCCGACGCTGTTTCTCGATTTTCTCCCGAACGTCGGCATCACCGGCCTGCACCCGCGCCGGGCGCAGCACCAGCACGTCACTACGCGTCAACGGCTGAATGGCCCCGCCCTTGTCGGTATACGACGCCGTGAGCACGTAGCGGCCAGTGGCTTCTTTGCCGATATGCTCGGTCAGGTCGGTGATGCCCCGCTGCGGCAACCGAACGTCGGGCTGTTCGTTACCCAGCGACAGCACGTATTTCACAATCTCGCCCGCATCTTCGCGGCTTAACTGCGGGTGGGCACTCATGGCGTGTTCGCCCCAGACGCCCCCGCCCCCGGTAATGACTTTATTGGCTAATTTCGTGACGGCCCCGGCATCGCCCCGGTAACGTTTGGCCACATCAACGTAGGCCGGGCCAACCGATTTGCCGGCAATCTGGTGACAGGCTTTGCAGTCGCTGGCGGCCATGAGCGTTTTGCCGAGGTTATACGAGCCGGTGATCATCTGGTGACCAAGCTGCGCATCGCTGCCCGCTACTTTCGGGATATAGTTCAGCGCGACTTTCACCTGCTTTGGGTCAATAACTTTGTCTTCCCGATCACTGACCGCAACGGCGTAGGCCAGCGGGGTTTTGTCGGCAAAAAAAAACGTGCCGTTCGAGGTCGTTTTGATGGCTACTTCGGGCAGCGTATTGCCCACCCGAATCAGTAGCGTATCGGTATCGCGCTTGCCCGACGGGTCGGTCACGGTCAGCAGGGTGCGGTAAATACCGTTCTTTTTGAACGTATGCGTCGGGTTCGATTCCGTAGAAGCGGGTTTGCTGTTTTCGAACCGCCACTCGTAGTTGAGTTGGTCGGCGGTGTCATAATCGTAGCTGTCTTTGCCGGTAAACGCCACCGTGAAGGGAGCCAGCCCGATGGTATCTTTCGCCGTGACGCGGGCCACGGGCGCACGGTTGCCGGGGTTAAACTCAATTTTTACCAGCCGGGCGTCGTCGTTGTCGATGCCATAAACAGAACCGTATTCGAGCATGTAGATAGCCCCATCCGGCCCGATTTCCATGTCGACCGGTCGCCGAAAGTCGCCTTTCGTCGGCATGAACCGATCCATGCCGACGTAGTTCTGATTGGCATCCATCCGAACGGCAAACACCCAGTTGCGCATCCAGTCGTACATGAAAAGTGCTTTGTCGTAATAGGCGGGCAGTTTGGTGGCTGATTTCAGGTTGGGATCGAAGTGATACACCGGCCCGCCCATCGCGCAACGGCCGCCTTTGTCTAACTCCGGGAACTCCTCCGACTGGTTATACGGATACCAGACCATCGCATTCTGCACGGGGGGCAGCGTTTTCGCCCCGGTATTGTTGGGCGAGTTGTTAACCGGACGTACCGGGTCGAACAGCGGACCGGCTACTTTGGTGGCGAAGTCGTACTGGTAATACGGCTTGCTGTTGCCCACAAAATACGGCCAGCCATAATTACCCGCCTTTTTGGCCTGGTTGAATTCGTCGTAGCCACGCGGTCCCTGCGGTCCGTCGGTGCCGGAGTCCGGTCCGATTTCGCCCCAATACACAATGTCAGTAGCCGTATCGACCGAGATGCGGTACGGATTCCGGCACCCCATGACGTAGATTTCGGGGCGGGTATCGGGCGTACCTTTTGGAAATAGGTTGCCTTCGGGAATCGCATAAGAACCGTCTTCGGCAACGGTAATTTTCAGGATTTTTCCCCGCAGATCGTTCGGATTACCCGCTGAACGCTGGGCATCATATACCAACCGACCGGGTTGCGCGTCGACGGGCGCGAAACCGTTCGACTCAAACGGTACGGTATTGTCGCCGGTCGAGATGAACAGGTTGCGGTGCGCATCCCACGCCATTGAGCCGCCCGTGTGGGCACTGACTTCGAGGTCGATGGGTACTTCGATGATGACTTTTTCGGATGCCAGGTCCAGATTCCCGTCGGCTTCGACCCGGAAGCGGGAAATAAGCTGCTTGTGCCGACCGTTGGTCTCCGCCGTATAGAAAAAATACAGGAACGAGTTTTTGCTGAAGTTGGGGTCGATAGTCATGCCCAACAATCCGTTCAGGTATTTTTCAACGGCTTTTACCGGAAACTCACGCAGGAGTTTGGTGCGCTTCGTGGCGGGGTCGTACATGTAGTATTTGCCGGATCGTTCCACGAAAAATACTCGTCCGTCGGGGGCCACGGCCAATTCCATCGGCTCGTTGAGGTCGTTGGACAGCACGGTCTTGGTAAACCGGTTTTCCTCCGGGGCCGGGCCGGACGTTGGCTGGGCGTGACCGGCGATGGCGATTGACAAAAGAATCGCGCTCAGGACAATGATGGTACGGATTTGATTTTTCATACATGGAGAGTTTGAGGTGGGTACCACGGACTTCAGTCCGTATTTGCTGTAAAAACGGACTGAAGTCTGTGGTACACCTCCACCACGAAAGCACGTCCAGATGGTCAAACTAACGCTGTCCACGAAAAATAAACCAAAAACGCCTTCAACTCGCTGAATTGAAGGCGTTTTTGGTAAGCTGACAGGCACAATTTATCTTACTTCAGACTTCCCATGCCGCCATCGACACCGATGATTTGGCCGGTGATCCAGGCTGCCTGATCAGAGAGCAGGTAAGCCGCCATGCCCGCAATGTCCTGCGGGGAACCGTAGCGACTGAGCGGGTGGCGTTTGTTGGCCGCATCACGCTTGTTATCGTCACCGAGCAGAAACTGCGCCATTGGCGTGTCGGTCAGCGACGGGGCCACGGCATTGACGCGCACGTTGAACGGCGCGAACTCAGCCGCCAACGATTTGGTCAGCCCTTCAACGGCCGACTTCGCCACCGACACCGACGAGTGCATGCCCATTCCCAATTTGGCGGCTACCGTGCTGAACAGCACGATGCTCCCGGCTTTGGATTTTTTGATGGCCGCGTAACACGCGTGAATCGTCGCGACCGCGCCCATCACATTAATTTCCAGATCGTTGCGGTAATCCTCGACCGTAAGCCGCTGAAAGGGTTTGAGGTTGATCGTGCCGGGACAGTAAACAATGCCGTGCAGCGTATCGGGCAGTTGGGTGAGGGCTTCGGCGGCTGGCGTCTTCGTAACGTCCCACAGCATGTGGGTCGATCGGATGCCCTCGGGCTGCGTGCGTCCCGCCGTAAAAAGGGTGGCACCCTGCGCCTGAAGCGACTCGGCCAGGGCGTGGCCAATGCCCGAACTCGCCCCAACGATGAAAATATTTTTGCCTTGCATAAACACAGTTATCGGTTATCGGTGACCAGTTATCAGTGAGCAAGCATCAGTATTCATCCGGCAACTGATAACTGTTTACTGATAACTGTTCCCTGTTTAAATGGTTACGGGTGCCTGCCCGACGTAGCGGAGTAATTCCTGCCGGGTGGCCTCTTCGCCAAACTTGCCGCCGTACGACGCCGTGATGGTCGATGAATTGACATCGTGGACGCCCCGCGTCGATACGCACAGGTGTTTGGCGTCGATAATGACGGCCACGTCCTCAGTTTCGAGCACCCGTTTCAGTTCGTCGGCAATCTGCACCGTCAGACGCTCCTGCACCTGGGGCCGCTTGCTGAAATACTCAACGACGCGGTTCAGTTTGGATAAGCCGATGACTTTACCGCTGGAAATGTAGGCGACGTGCGCCCGGCCAATGATCGGCAGAAAGTGGTGTTCGCAGTAGGTTTGAACCGTAATGTCTTTCTCGACCAGCATTTCGTTGTAGCGAAATTTGTTGTCGAACAGGGTCGGCAGGGGCTTGTTGGCCGGATTGAGACCCTTGAAAATCTCCTGAACATACATTTTGGCCACGCGCCGGGGCGACCCATTCAGGCTGTCGTCGGTCAGGTCGAGACCGAGAATGCCCATGATTTCCCGGAAGTGCTCTTCAATCAAATCAATCTTGGTGGCGTCGTCCAAGTCAAAGGCGTCCGGGCGCATCGGCGTGTCAATGGAAGCCGTGCTGTGGTCGTCGCCGATCTCGTCAATCAGTTGGGCCGCTGAATATCCGTTCTGGTACGTGCCGTTGGTGGCCTTTCCATTGAGCGGGGTGCCGTTAGGCAGGGTATTCAACGAAGTTCCGTTCAGTTTCATACAGTTTTACTTTGAGGTCTAAGGCTGCGCTCAAGTGGTTGCGCAGGATGTTGTGAATGACAATGGCGATGTTTTCGGCGGAAGGGTTCAGGTCGGCAAACTCGTCCGTGTCGAGGTTGAGATTCTTGTGGTCGAACCGGTCCGTGACGTGTTCTTTGATGACGTCGCCGAGGTATTTCATATCGATGACATAGCCGGTTTCGGGATCAATCGAACCGGTGACCTGCACAATCAAGTCGTAGTTGTGACCGTGATAATTGAGGTTGTTGCACTTGCCGTAGACGCGGGCGTTTTTCTCGTCCGACCAGTTTGGGTTGTTCAACCGGTGGGCCGCGTTAAAGTGTTCTTT
>JAYTAC010000057.1:0-5307 GCA_043737755.1 Spirosoma sp. | reverse complement strand
GGAACGCCCAAGTTGAAAGGTGGTCAGGCAGTGACGATGGCCAAGGCCGGAACGCCGGTCGCACCCACGTATGAAGAAGTGAAGGGGTTGCTGTCGCGCCACACGTGCTTGGCCTGCCATCAGACCAACAAACGGCAGGTTGGCCCGGCTTATGCCGACGTTGCCAAACGACGGTACACCAACGAGCAGATTGTGGAGTTGATTTATAACCCAAAGCCGCAAAACTGGCCCGAATACGCCGTTGAGATGCCACCCATGCCGCAGGTTCCCAGAGCCGACGCGCTGAAGATTGCCGCCTGGATCAACTCCCTGTCGGCGGGTAGCAGCAGCGCATCGGCGGGGGCAGATACGCCGTAGGTGTGTGGTTTTTAGGTTTGGTATGTTCAGGGATGTGAGTGTACACGTTTAGTGGTGTATCCCGGACGGCCACGTCCGGGCGTGAAAGAGGTTTTTTTCTCGACGGACGTGGCCGTCCAGGATACACACCCCTGCCGATGCGTACACCCCTGCTAAAACGAATTGCGATTGGCTGCGTAATTACGCTGCTGTTGATCGCCGGGTATGCCTGGATTCAGCGCGTTCCGGCTGAATCACCATCAGCTTTAATCGCTGCGGACACCACCACCATTACCGCTGCGCCGGACACGACGACTATCGACATGGCATCGGCAACGACGAAACCCATGCTAAAAAAAACGCCGATACCACCAGCACTGGCGCGGGCAGTTAAGCAGGGGACACCGGCAGATCGTCCGGCAATAATCGAAGAGGAATTAGCATCGGAGGAAGCCGTTGAGAAACCAGCACCAGTCACCTGCGACCAAGTTGTGATGCGCAATGGCGACCTGACCGACGCGAAGATTCTGGAAGTTGGCGTTAACGAAATCCGATACAGGAAACGCCACCGGGACGATGGCCCGGAGTACGTCGTTTCCAAATCCGACGTGTTGAGCATCCGCTACGCCAACGGCGACATCGACCGGTTTTAAGCAGGATAAGCAGGGTTAAAACAGTCAGTGCTGTCTACCGCGCTCCGTCGGCAACGGCCCGCTCGTAGTTGCGGTTCAGGCTCTCCAAAAACTTCCCCGTTACCCAGCCAATGTCCGAGTCTCGGATAAACACGAACCGCTTCGGCACGGACGTGTTGGCATGGGCACGGAAAATGGTCTCAATCAGCAACGCCCCGGCAACAATCTGCTTTTCGTTGAACTGAGCCTGTACATTGCTGATGTCCGCTTCCGCTTTCCGGCGCACAACCGGGTCGGTGAGGTTAGTTAGGTCAGGATGAGTGAGTGCCTGATAATCAGTCAGAGCTAATTGTTTGAATCGCTCGACGTCGCTCATCGTCAGCGGGACGGCGGTATTAGCGGCTCATTCGGGGTGCAGGTACGACGCCATTGCCCAAACGATTCCCCCACCAAAGCCAACCGTTTTGCGTTGATACCAGCCGGGACTGGTCGCGTCAAATTCGACGTTGACCGCCGTATCCACAATGGTTTTAACGAATCGCATGGCCTCTTCCCGGTAGGCATCCATTGCAAGCGAGCGGTTGTTATCGATCAGGTTGGCCAGCGTCTTGGTGCCGTAGGGGAAACTGACCGGGTGAAAGGTGTAATCGGCGCGGCCGGGGTTGGGTTCATAATAACCGCCTTTGGTATTGCCGCTGCCGATGTCGATGCAGGCGGTAGTCGCCCAGAATTTGCGCGGCACGGCACCGACCATGAACAGTTCGGCTTCGCGGGCCGCTGTCAGCGTGGTGTCGATGGTGAGGGTTTGGCCCTGGGGAATCCGGCTGGTAATCAGGGATGAAAACCGCTCGTAGAGTTCCTTTTTTCGATCCGGCATTTTGCCCATCGTTTCGTTGATGCCACTGCTAAAGGCAATGTACACCCGGTCGGCAGGAATTTTATAGTAGCTGATCGAGTCCATATAGGCGTTCATAACGTTCTCCCCGGCCCGAAACGACTGCTCCGTGCCCGCAATCAGCGTTACGTTGGATGCCTGCGGCTTGGACCGGATGTCTTTGGCGTAGAACCCGTTCTCATAGGTAGTGCGAAAAATTGCCAGCTTCACTCCCGACGAGCCGACGTCGATACCGGCGTAAATGTTTTTACCGGATGTTTCGGCGATAAGCTGCCGCATGGCTGCTTCACTGGCCGCAAAGCCCAGCTTTTGGTACAGATAGAGTGCTTTCTGAAAGTACCGGACGGCTTCTTCGGTGTTCTCCTGTTCGTTGTAGGCAAACCCCAGATTCTCATAGGCAACGGCCGTCAAATAAAAATCTTTCAACTGCACAGCGGGCAGCGCACGGAGCAGCAAATCAATGGCCTGCTGCGATTGGTCGACCATGCGCAGGGTGTTACCTAATTTAATGAACCGGGCGGCTTCGGCAACGTTTTTGGCATCCTGCGCCGTAGCAGCCTGCCAGTTCAGCATCAGAATAAGGATAAGAGCGTATTTCATAGACAGGTGAGTGCCGTTTGTACCGTGTTGAGTAACCCATACCAATACTACAGGAATAGCCCGGCATGTCAAAAGTGAATTGCACCATGCAACGCCCGTGGGCAAACCTGCTCAAGATACACCAACCATAGGGCAGATACAGGAATTAGTCAGGGAAATACAGTAGAACAATCATCCTGCTTACCTTTCCGTTGTTAGTAATCTACCAAGAATTAGTTATCTTATTTAAACAAATAAGAATCTAACCACGATCATCTAATGAGAAACAGTCTACAAACACAATTGGGTATATTAGGCATGGTGTTCTGGGCAATTCTTTTCGTTGTGCCCGCTACTCATGCTCAGGATCAGCGGGTAACGGGCCGCGTCATTGCCGGTAAAGATCAGCAGTCGATTCCGGGCGTCACGATCCTGATTAAAAATTCGCAGTTGGGCACCACCACCGACGCCGACGGCAACTTTTCGGTGAACGTCCCGCCCAACTCGGCGTTGGTCTTCAGTGCCATCGGCTACACCGGGCAGGAGGTTACCGTTGGCAATCAGTCGCAGATCAACGTAACCCTGCGCGAAGCCGACCAGAATTTGGCCGAGGTCGTTGTGACGGCACTGGGGATCAAAAAAGAAGCCAAAACGCTGGGCTATGCCACCGCCACGCTCTCGCCCGAACAGATCACGGTGAACCGGCAACCCAACTTCATGAACGCTCTGCAAGGAAAAATGGCGGGGGTGCAGATTTCAGGACTGGGGACGGGACCGGCCGGAACGAGCAAAATCCGCATCCGGGGGCAGTCGTCATTTTCGGGACAAAACAGCCCGCTCATCGTCATCAACGGCGTTCCCATCGACAATACCAACTTCAGCCTCAACTCGGGTAACAACGGCTCCGATGGGTCGGTGGGTAACCGCGACTTCAATAACTCCGACGGGGGCGACGGTCTGAGCAGCATCAACCCCGACGACATCGAGCAGATGACGGTGCTGAAAGGCGCAACGGCGGCTGCGCTCTACGGGTCGCGGGCCAAAGACGGGGTCATCATGATTACGACCAAAACCAAGGGCACCACGCAGGGCATCGGCGTAGTGTACAACACCAACTTCACCGTCGAGCAGCCGCTCGATTTTACGGATTATCAGTACGAATACGGCCAAGGCGAACAGGGGCTGCGGCCCACGGCTCCCAACCCGACGTCGGGGGTGTGGAGTTGGGGCGAGCGGTTTCAGCCGGGCGTGACGCAGGTGCTGTTCGGGGGCGTCACGGTGCCGTACCAACCCGTTCGGGACCGCATCCGAACGTTTTACCGCGACGGGCAAAACTGGACTAATACCCTTCAATTATCGTCGGCCAATGAAAAAGGCGGCTTCAACCTGTCGCTGTCTAACCTCGACAGCAAAGGCATTGCCCGCAACAACACCTACAACCGCCGGACGGTTAATCTCGGCTTCAACTACAACCTGACCACCAAGCTGAACGTATCGGGCACGATCAATTACTCGAACGAGTTCAACAAAAACCCACCCCAGTTAGCCCAGCAGGATTTCAGCACGACCACGGTCATCTACACGATGGCTAACTCGATGCCGCTCGACGTGATGGACGCCAATAAATTCGACGCTAACGGCGATGAGTTCATCTGGTCGCGCTTCCGCAACCGGACCAATCCTTACTACACGCTGGCCCGGAAGTTTGAGAACATCCGGCGCGACCGGGTGTTCGGCAACATTGCCCTGCGGTATAACTTCACCGACTGGCTCTACGTGCAGGGCCGCATCGGGCAGGACTACTGGTCGCGCAATCAGGATTATAACTTCCCGACGGGTCAGGCGTCGCTGCCCGTGGCCCCAACGGGTTTCGTCAACGGCCGGTACGTGGCCGAATCGCGGCAGTTTCGCGAGGTTAACAACGATTTTCTGATTGGGGCCAACCGCACGTTCGGCAAAATCGGCGTCAACGTTACGGCGGGCGGCAATCAGCTTTACCGCCGGAGCGACCTCAACAGCACGTTGGCGACCAATTTTGTCGTGCGGGACCTCTACACACCCCAGAACTCACAACTGAAGGACCCTCTGACCAACGTCAGCGAGCGCAAGGTGAACTCGTTATACGGCCAACTCGAACTCTCCTATAACGATGTCCTGTTCGTGAACGCCACGGTCCGCAACGACTGGTTTTCGACGCTGGCACCGGGTAGCCGCAGCATTCGGTATCCGTCCATAACGAGCAGTTTCGTGTTTTCGCAGGCGTTTAAAGGCCTGCCCGCCTGGCTTAGCTTCGGCAAACTTCGGGCAGCCTACGCCGAAGTAGGCAGCGACACCGACGTAGGTCCGTACTCGAGCAGTTTGTTCTACGGCGTGAACGGCAACCTGTTTCAGGGTCAGCCCATCGGTTTCATCACGTCGGGCACCGTGCCAAACACCACGCTCAAGCCCATGCGTGTCGCCGAAACCGAAGTGGGGATCGAACTTAAATTCCTGAACAACCGCATTGGCATCGACGCAGCGTACTACAACAAAATCACCAGCGACCAGATCGTGGCGGCTCAGGTCTCCGACGCGTCGGGCTACGTCAACACGCTCATCAACAGTGGCCAAAGCCGGAGCAGTGGCGTAGAGTTGCTGCTGACCGGCTCGCCCGCCCGCAGTGCCAATTTCTCGTGGGACATCAGTTTCAACGCGGCTTACAACCAGACCGAACTGTTGAAACTCCTGAACGACGACAATGGCGTCGGCGACCGCGATTACAACAAAGACAAGTTACCGGCCCAGATCGTGACGGGCAGCGGCATTTTCATCGGCGAACTCCGGCAGGTGATAGGGCAGCCGCTGGGTCAGTTGTACGGCTTTCCG
>JAYTAC010000056.1:0-5315 GCA_043737755.1 Spirosoma sp. | reverse complement strand
TCTGTGGAACAATCCGTGGAACATTCTTTGGATTCGTGGAAACTAACCGGCATATTTGACCCTGCAACGCACAGACCCATGGGTAAAGTCATTGCTATCGCCAACCAAAAAGGGGGCGTCGGTAAAACTACGACAACGATCAATCTGGCCGCCAGCCTGGCCGCCCTCGAATTTCAAACACTCATCGTTGATGCTGACCCGCAGGCCAACTCAACGTCGGGACTGGGGTACAATCCCAAAGAAATAGAGAACAGTATTTACGAGTGCATGGTCGAGGGGGTTCGCCCGCAGGACGCCATCATTCAAACGGATTTCCCGAATCTGCACCTGCTTCCCTCGCACATCGACCTGGTCGGGGCCGAGATCGAGATGATCAACCTGCAAAACCGGGAAGATAAGATGAAAAACGCCCTCGACAGCATCCGCGACGAGTACGATTTCGTCATCATCGACTGCTCCCCCTCGCTCGGCCTGATCACCATCAACAGTCTCACAGCCGCTGATTCGGTCATTATTCCGGTGCAGTGTGAGTATTTCGCGCTCGAAGGGCTGGGAAAACTGCTCAACACCATCAAAATCATTCAGTCGCGGCTCAACACGAACTTATCCATCGAGGGTATTCTGCTCACGATGTACGATTTGCGCGTGCGACTGTCGAATCAGGTGGTGGGCGAAGTGACGAGTCATTTTCAGCAGATGGTGTTCAGCACGATCATCCCGCGAAACATCCGGCTGAGCGAATCGCCCAGTTTCGGCGTACCCGCGCTGGCCCAGGATGCCGACAGCAAAGGAGCCATAAGTTACCTGAACTTAGCCCGCGAGATTTTGGTCAAAAACGGCCTGATGCCACAGGAAGCCTAAATTATATAAGTAGATAAGCGTATTTAGTTTTGGCCGGGCCACCGGAGCGGTGTATAAGTGCTTAAGTTGTTGATCTGCAAACGCTTACACACACAAATATCCTAAACTAATTTTGCCTTAGTACCTACAGCATACATCGTTAAGTATGGACAACACGAACACCAAAGCACCGAATAATAAAAAAATGATTGGACTGGGCCGGGGCCTGGGTGCGCTGCTGCAAGACAGCGACTCGGTGAACCGGCAGTCTAAAACGTCACCCTTCGAGGCCATCAGCACGATGACCGAAATCGGGCTGTCGCTGATTGAAGCTAATCCATTCCAGCCCCGTACGCGCTTCGATGAAGAAGCCCTCCAGGAATTAGCCGACTCCATCCGAACGCAGGGTATCATTCAGCCCATCACGGTCCGGCAGTTGGGCAAGGAACGCTACCAGCTCATTGCGGGCGAACGACGTCTTCAGGCTTCGAAAATTGTCGGCCTGACCCACATTCCCGCTTACGTGCGCACGGCCAACGACCAGCAGATGCTGGAAATGGCCCTGATCGAGAACATTCAACGCGAAAATCTTAACGCCATCGAAATCGCCCTCAGCTACCAGCGGCTGATTACCGAGTGCAGCCTGAAGCAGGAGGAACTGGGAGATCGGGTCGGCAAGAACCGCACAACCGTCAATAACTACATCCGGCTGCTGAAGTTGCCGCCCATTATTCAGGCATCGCTGCGCGACAATAAAATCTCGATGGGTCACGCCCGCGCCATCATCAACATCGACAATCCCGACTACCAAATCCGGCTCTTCAACCGGGCCGTGGACGAGGAATGGTCGGTGCGCCGGGTGGAAGAAGCCGTGCGAAACCTGTCTGAAGAAGTCAATCAGCCCACCACGTCCCGGCGAATTACGCTGCCCCGGCAGGAGATGCGCAGCCTTCAGTTCAAACTATCGTCTATGTTTGGCACCAAAGTGTCGATTAAAGCCGACGAGAAGCACAAGGGCGAAATCAAGATTCCGTTTACGTCTCAGGAGGAGTTGACCAAAATCCTGGACGTGCTGAACCCGCAGTCCTGACCGTGTTAATGTATCGTAAATGGGCAGGTCGGCAACACAATCCGGGGCGCACCGGTCGTTGTTCAGGAATGAATCGACGCATCACCTTTGTCCAGACTATTTGCCTGATACTCCTGCCAATCAGGTTCCTGTTCGCTCAAAGTCCGGCCATCGTTCCGGCAAAGACTGCTACGGCGGATCGGTTAGCACCCGTTGACTCGACAAATCAGTCACGGTCGGCTACCGACGCAACTCCAGCGGCAGTCCGACGCAACGGAATCAGCATCGGCACGGGCGCAGCACCCACCAATTTGGGCGACACTCGTTCACTTGACGATGACACCGCTCAGGTGACACCGAAACAGGAAGCGGCCATCCGCAAAATTATTCCCCGTCAGGCCACCATCCGGTCGCTGATTCTGCCCGGCATGGGCCAGGCCTACAATCGTCAGTACTACAAAATTCCGTTCGTTTACGGCGGCTTTGGAGCCGTTGGGTACTTCTTCGTCCGGTATCGACGCCTTGCCAATGAAGCTGAGAATGGTTACCGTCGGCTGCTCTACGGCGACGTTGTGCCGGAAGTACGTATCACTTCGGTTCCGGGAGTTCCTGCCTCAATTACCCAAACTGTCGTGATACCCGCCCGATATGTAAAAGTTGAGGAGGTGCTCATCAACAGCAGTGTGTTCAGGACGCAGACGCAGGCAAAGGCAGCGTATGACTTTTACCGCCGATACCGCGATCTGAACATCATTCTGTCGGTCGTGTTATACGCCGTTAACGCCGTGGAGGCCAATGTAGCGGCTCACCTGAAGACGTTCGATTTATCCGACGACATCTCGATGCGCATCGAACCGGCCGTATTGCCCATGCCGGGAACGGGTCTCGTGCCGGGCGTCCGGGTGGCGTTGACGTTCAAGTAACATTTTTAGGTTTGTAGTTCGTAGTTGGCGGACCGCACCGGCGGACCGGCAAAAACAATCTCGCGTCAGCCAACTACGAATCCCAGCGGGGAACCGCACAAACTACTAAATACATGAACATTCTCCTCCTCGGCTACGGCAAAATGGGCAGGGCCATCGAGCAGACTGCGCTCGACCGGGGCCACCGGATTGCAGGTCGCATCACCATCGATACCGTGGCCGATCTGGACCGGATTCAGCCCGCCGACGTCGACGCCGTCATCGAGTTCAGCTCACCTGAATCGGCGGTTGCCAACCTGACCTACTGCTTTGAGCGCGGCTGGCCGGTGGTGTGCGGCACAACGGGCTGGCTTAGCCACCGGGCTGAGGTCGAGGATTCGTGCCGGGCGAAGAAGGGTGCTTTTTTCTACGCATCGAACTACAGCATCGGCGTCAACCTGTTTTTCCGGCTCAACAAAACCCTCGCGCAGTTCATGCGCAACTACCCGTCGTACCGGGTGTCGATGACCGAGATTCATCACACCGAGAAAAAAGACGCACCCAGCGGTACGGCCATTACGCTGGCCGAAGGCATGATGGAGCACCTGCCCGACAAACACCGGTGGGCGGTCAGCGAAGCGGGGAGTGAGCCGCTGGCAGACCCGGACGGTGCTATCGGCATCGAGTCGGTGCGCGAAGGAACCGTACCCGGCACACATACCGTTCGCTACGATTCGGTCGTTGATCGGATTGAGATTTCGCACGTGGCCCACAGCCGGGACGGGTTTGCGCTCGGTGCCGTTGTTGCGGCTGAGTGGCTGGTTAGCCGCGAAGGTGTGTTCGGTATGGACGATTTGCTGGGGGGTGAGGGGCACTGACCGATACGTGATGAACGGTTGCGTTACAGCCGCGCATCTTTCGTAACTTCGCACCCTGCCAACTGAGCGACGTATTCTGTTCATCATTTACCGCCCAAAATCCCGTGGACGTATCAACAAAAGCTGCAACAAGACCAGCTAAATCCCGAAAGTCACCCATCCGCGAGTGGTTCGACTCTGTCCTGTTCGCCGTTGTGGCGGCAACGCTCATCCGATGGCTGTTTATGGAAGCGTTTACCATTCCGACGCCCTCGATGGAAAACAGCCTGATGGTCGGCGATTTTTTGTTCGTCAGCAAACTGCACTACGGCACCCGGACGCCCCGGACGCCCCTCCAGGTGCCGCTGACGCACCAGAAAATCTGGGGCACCAATATCCCCTCCTACAGCACGGCCATTCAGTTGCCGTCGTACCGGCTGCCGGGCTTCACGAGCGTCAAAAACGGCGACGTAGTGGTGTTCAACATACCGCCCAAGGAACTGAACGAGAACACCGACTACCCCGTCGATTTAAAAACTAACTACATCAAGCGGTGCATCGGCATCCCCGGCGATGTAGTGGAAGTACGTCAGCGTCAGGTATATATCAACAATAAGGTTTCTTCAAATTATCCCCGTATGCAATGGCGATACTACATGACGACTTCTGTTGAGTTGGATGAACGATTCTTCCGCCGATACGACATTGTCAACGATCAGCGCGAGGGTTCCGTTACTACAAACTGGGAGCCACAGCAGGGGCTTGACAGCGTGGCGAAAGAAATGAAAGTCATCGGCTACGTTATCAATACAACCGAAGGCACAGCGGCTAAACTACGCGAAGTGGATGGTGTGAAGGGGGTTGAACCTATTTTGAAGCCCGCCGAGACACCGCAACCCAAGGCATCGGCACTGAATTTGAATATACAATATCAGGTTCTGGGGGGATCCAAATACGGTTGGTCGCTTGATAATTTTGGCTCTATAACTGTACCAAAAAAAGGTGTGACTATCAATCTTGACCAGAAGTCCATTGCATTGTATCATACTGTCATTCAAAAGTACGAGGACAATGAAAATGTGGTGGTTACTGATTCTACTCTTAGTATTGATGGCAAGGCAACAGAGCGTTACACGTTCAAACAGGATTATTACTTTATGATGGGCGACAACCGGCACAATTCGCTCGATTCGCGATACTGGGGCTTCGTGCCGGAGGATCACATCGTGGGCAAAGCCGTATTCGTCTGGATGTCGCTCGACCCGAACCCGGCCAACATCTGGAACAAGATTCGCTGGAACCGGCTGTTCAGGATTATCGAGTAAGCAGATCTCAAGCAACACGAAGCCGGTTGGTCGAATGGTAGCGATACATTCGGCCAACCGGCTTTTTCATGGCCGGACTGCTAACCAACCTAATCAACAACCGGTTAAATTCGGCGGGGGTTGCCGTTGGGAGCAATACGGTTTTCAGGCCCGAAATCGTTGTACTACAAATACACCACGTCCATGCGATTTATTTACCAGATAGTGCTGCTCAGTGTTTTTCTGGGGGCGGTTTTGTGGCCTTCGCTGGGCCAGGCTACCCACGTGCGGGCGGGCGAAATAACCACCCGGCGCACCTCCGAAACGTCCCTCACCTACGAGA
>JAYTAC010000055.1:0-12565 GCA_043737755.1 Spirosoma sp. | reverse complement strand
TGAGCACGTGGACATTAGCGCGGTTCGTGTTCGAGGTTCCTTACCAGGCCGATGTTGTACCACTAATTGTGGTGGCGTCCGTGGTGACGATGCTGACGGTGGTAATCGGCGTTTTCAACAGCCGCGAAGTATTAGTCAGGCCACCGTTAGACGTGCTGCGGAGCGAAGGATAACTCACTGTGCATCCGGGTTACTGACGGGCGATGGGTGCCGCGATGATGGTCGAACAAAGTCACCGGCATGTGGTTACTTTGTGTGAATAAATTCCGTTTAATTCCACCATCATGAACGTCACTACGTTTACCAATTCACACGTCGTTATCGCGTCGGCAAAACCATTCACGCAGGCCGTCAAGGACATTCAGGCCGAAATGGGCCGGGCCAACACCGAAACATTGGCCGAGAAACTCAGTGCCAGCAAAACGTTTGAGGAGTTTACGGAAGAGATTGGGTTTCTGGCCGGTCGGAGCAACTTCATCAACGTTGGCTTGCTCAACTGGGGTAAGGTGATGTCGCGGGTGCCCATCAATATGAAAGCGATTTTATTTATAATCGGTAACCCGCTCACGGCCAAGAAGTTACTGGAAGCCGGTGGCCCGGAGGTTGGTCTCTACCTGCCAACCAAAATCTACGTCTACGAAGACAGCGAGGGCGTGACCCAGGTCAGCTACGATCAGATTGGCCCGGTGATGGCTCAATACAACAATCCTCAGTTGGATACGGTGGCGGCTGCTATCGACAACGCCTTAGCCAACTTAGCTGATAAAGCCGCAAACTAACCGGACGCTTACCCGTATTTCGACGCGAAACGTTGCCTATTCTTTTATTTCCAAGCCGTTACGTCGATCACGTTTTCGCAGAAATCATATTCTTCGGGCACATTGGAGCCGATAAGCAGGAGTTGGTCCGTTCTAAGCTGGCGGACCTGCTCGTGATACCAGGCGGCACCCTGCCGGTCGAGATTAGCCGTCGGCTCGTCGAGGACAACGACCGGCGAGTCGGAGAAAAAAGCCAGCCCCAGTTTCACGCGCTGCTTCATGCCCGACGAGAAATACTTGATCTGTTTGGCGCGGGCGTGGCTCAGCAACAGCCGGTCGGCGATGATTTCGGGGGTCAGGCCGGGCTTGAAGGGCTTAAACGTCCGGTGGAACGTCAGCAGTTCATCGAGGGTGAGTTCTTCGACTAATTCGAGATACGGAGCCGCCATGCTCACCTGCCGAAACCAGTTATCCGGCTCCAGCACCTTGTTGTCCAGCGAATACGTCAGGGTCCCTTCCGTGGCGGGCAGGCTCCCGGCCAGCAGTTGCAGCAGCGTCGACTTGCCGCTGCCGTTTGGCCCCACGAAGGTGTAGCTCGTTCCGGCCACAAGCGTCATGTTCACCCGCCGGAAAATCCACTCCCGGCGGTACTTCTTACCGAGCTGATCGGCGGTGATTGTCATTCCCGGTCGGCACCACCCGACGACGGGCCTTTCATGATTCCGCGCTCCGACGACCGGATGAAGTTCACGATCTCGTCGCGCTCGTCGGAGGGCGGCAGTTCGAGTTCAACCTGCGTAAGCGCATCGGCGTTGTTCAGACCGCGCATGTAGATGTAGCGGTAGATTTCCTGAATCTGGTTGATGCGGTCGTTGTCGAACCCCCGCCGACGCAGCCCGGTCGAGTTGATACCCGTGTAGGACAGCGGTTCGCGGGCGGCTTTGGTAAACGGCGGCACATCCTTACGCACCAATGAGCCGCCGGATACCATGGCGTGGGCACCAATCTTAACCCACTGATGCACCGAACTCGACCCGCCGATGATGGCCCAGTCGCCCATGTGAACGTGGCCGGCCATCTGTACATTGTTGATAATGATGCAGTTATTACCAATCCGGCAATCGTGCGCTACATGGGCGTAAGCCATAATCAGGCAGTCCTTACCGATCTCAGTTTTCCAATGCTCTTCGGTTCCCCGGCTGATGGTGGCGTATTCGCGGATGGTCGTATTGTCGCCGATAAACGTTCGGGTGTATTCATTTTTGAACTTCAAATCCTGGGGAATCGACGAGATAACGGCTCCCGGATAGATTTTGCAGTTCCGACCGATGCGGGCACCTTCGTTGATGACCGCGTGAGAGCCAATCCACGTGCCCTCGCCCACTTCGACGTCCTTGTGAATGATGACAAACGGCTCGATCACCACGTTCTGCGCGATTTTGGCTTCGGGATGAATGTAAGCTAATGGTTGGATCATTATTTCTTTTTGACTAAACTGGCGATCATATCGGCTTCGCAAACCAAAAGGTCGTTCACGTAGCCCCGGCCCTGCATTTTCACAATGCCGCGCTTCATGGGCGACGTAAACTCACACTTGAAAATGAGCGTGTCGCCCGGCAGAACGTTGCGCCGGAACCGGCAGTTTTCGATACCCACCAAGAACGGCCAGTAATTTTCGGGATCGGGAACGGTACTCAGCACCAGAATACCCCCCGTTTGGGCCATTGCTTCGAGCTGCATCACGCCCGGCATTACCGGATTGCCCGGAAAGTGCCCCGCGAAAAACGGCTCATTCATCGTCACGTTTTTCAAGCCCATCACGCTGTTCTCGTCCAGCGCAATGATCTTGTCGATCATCTGAAACGGGTAGCGGTGGGGCAGCAACTGCGAAATCTGATTGATGTCTAATACGGGCGTCTGCTTCGGGTCGTACTGCGGCACCTGGCTGGCTGCGTTCTTCTGGATGAGCTTCTTGATTTTTTTGGCGAATGCCACGTTGGCCGCGTGACCGGGCCGGGCCGCCAAAATCTGCGCTTTGATGGGTCGCCCGATCAGAGCCAGGTCCCCCACCATGTCGAGCAGTTTGTGACGGGCCATCTCGTTGGGGTAGTGCAGTTCGAGGTTGTTGAGGATGCCGTAATCCTTGTTGACGCTGACTTTAGGCTTATGGAGCAATTCGGCCAGATAGTCTAACTCGCCTTCTTTTACTTCCCGATCCACGATCACGATGGCGTTGGTCAGGTCACCGCCTTTGATGAGGTTCTGTTTGTAGAGTGCTTCCAGTTCGTGCAGAAACACAAACGTGCGACAGTTGGCAATCTGTTCGGGAAACAGGCTGATGTCGTTCAGATAAGCGTGCTGGCTGCTGATAACCCGCGAGTTATAATCAACCATCACCGTCAGGCGGTAATCGTTGAGCGGCAGCGCGGCCAATTCGATGTCTTTCTCAGGATTGCGGAAATGAACGTACTCGTTGACCTCGAAGTAGTTGCGGGCCGCGTTCTGCTCCTCGATACCCGCATCGCGCAGGGCGTCGATAAACTGAATCGACGAACCGTCCATGATGGGGGGTTCGGGGCCGTTCAACTGAATCAGCACGTTGTCGATCTGCAAACCGACCAGCGCAGCCAGCGTGTGCTCAACGGTGTGAATGCGGGCACCACTCTGCTCAATGGTCGTGCCCCGCGAGAGGTCCACCACGTTATCCACGTCGGCGTCCACAACGGGGCTTCCCGGCAAATCGACGCGCTGAAATTTATAGCCGTGGTTGGTTGGCGCGGGCAAAAACGTCATTGTTACCAACACGCCCGTGTGCAATCCCACGCCCGACACCGAAACGGATCTCTGAATGGTCTGTTGTTTTGTGTTCATCAAAAAGGGGTATTGTACTCCCGCAGACTATTTTTCTGCTTTCTTCTCCAATTCATCCAACCGGCGTTGTAGTTCGGGCAACCGCCGAAAAACGGCCTGCGACCGCATGTTGTCGCGCATCATAAAAGCCGTTGACCCGTTCAGCGACTGACCTTCTTCCTTCACCGATTTGCCCACGCCCGACTGCGCCCCCACCTTTGTGCCATTGGCAATGGTGAGGTGACCGGCAAAGCCAACCTGCCCGCCAATGACGCAGTTGTCGCCGATTTTTGTCGATCCGGCAATGCCCGTCTGAGCCGCCACCACCGTGTGCCGACCGATCTCGACGTTGTGCCCAATCTGAACTAAGTTATCCAATTTGACCCCCTGCCGGATAATGGTGGACCCCAACGTGGCGCAGTCGATGGTGGTGCCACTGCCCACGTTGACAAAATCCTCCAGAATGACGTTGCCTAACTGCGGAATCGTTCTGTAGGTGCCGTCGGTCTGGGGTGCGAAACCAAAGCCTTCACTGCCGATCACCGCACCGGGATGGATAACGCAGTTGCGCCCAATGACGCAGTTGCTGAGCACACGGACACCGGGCTGGAGGATTGTGTTGTCGCCAATGCTGACGTTGTCGCCGACGTAGGCATGAGGATGAATCTTCACGTTGTGACCGATGCGGCAGTTACGGCCCACGTACGAAAACGCCCCCCGGTACGTCTGTTCGCCCACCTGCGTGCCCTCGCCGAGGTAAGCGGGCTGCTCCACACCCACGCGGGCGAAGCTGATCTGCCGGTGGTGGTCTTCGAGCAGACGCGTGAAGGCTGAATAGGAGTTTTCTACAAAAATCAGGGCTGGCAGTACGGGTCTCTGCGGCCGAAATGATCGGTTGACAATCACCGCCGACGCCTGCGTAGTGTACAGGTAAGACTCGTATCTGGGATTCGCCAGGAACGAGATATCACCCGGCATACCATCTTCTATCTTCGACAAACTGCTGATTATCAGCAAATCGTTACCAGCTACCTCACCCTCCAGCAACGTGGCAATCTGCCTGACTGTTAACTCCATATGCGTATGACGACCGTCGCAAAACACCCGGTTTTGGCGGACATTCGGGCCGCTAAGATAACTAACAAGTTGCACTTTTCGGATAAAACAGCCGGGATATAGTCAGCCAGTCTGAATGGTCGAAGGTCATAAAGTCGAAAAGTTAAAAGTCACTAACGTACGAACCGTTAATGCCGGTCCGCCGACGGTCGGCCGCTGCCGTGCGGTCAGCGACTATTGATTATTTCGACTTTCGACTACATGCTCAACCCTTTCGCCCAGCACACATAATACCGGCGCACAATGTTGGTCAGCACCTGAATATTCGACAAATCCGACGCGTCGGCAATATCGATGACTTTACCCGACTTCAACTTGATGTTGATTCGCTCCTCCAGCGGCAGGTAAGCCGCGTTGGTGGCCTGTCCCTCCACCAGAAAATACGACAGGTCTTCGTCGGGCAGCCCCGCCCCGCGCAGTTGCCCGGCCAGTTCTTCGACCAACGCCCCCACGAACGGCTCCGTCGACAGCATGATCTTGAACAGCCGCCGGTCGAGCAGCATCCGGCAGAGCGTCGCCAGCACCCAATCGTCGTGCAGCACCCACTGCTTGATGCACGCCCACACATCATAATCGTCCAACTGCGTAAATGCGTTGAGGTACATTCGGTCAGTACGAAATTCGGCTAAGGGAATACTCTTCGACAGAAATAGCCGAAACGCGTCGGGCGCGAAAATCGTGACGTTCTGTCCAATCAGAAACCGCGCCCGGCGCAGAATCTGAACCAGCATCGACTCGCAGCAGATGGACGTTTTGTGCAGATACACCTGCCAGTACATCAGCCGCCGGGCGTTCAGAAAGTTCTCCACGCTGAGCACACCTTTGGCTTCCACCACCAACTGGTCGTCGGCTAAGTCGAGCATTTTGATGATGCGCTCCGCCCCGATGGTCCCCTCGGCCACGCCCGTATAGTACCCGTCGCGGTTGAGGTAATCCATCCGGTCCATGTCTAATTGGCTGGACGTGAGTTGATGAAAAAACGGCCGTTCGTAGCTGCCGTCAAACATACGAATGGCCAGCGACAGCCGCCCGTCGAACTGGCGGTTCAGTTCGTGCATCAGCAGCAACGATATTTCCTCGTGGGGCACACTATCCAGCAAACAGCATTCCAACACGTGCGAGAATGGCCCATGCCCGATATCGTGCAGCAAAATAGCAATCTGGGCGGCTTCGCACTCGGCATCACTAATGGTATGGCCTTTACTCTGAAGCGTTTGCATGGCTTGGCCCATCAGGTGCATGGCCCCCAGCGCGTGGTGAAAACGCGTATGCAGCGCACCCGGATACACGTACTCCGACAACCCCAGTTGCTTGATCCGCCGGAGCCGCTGGAAATACGGATGCTCCACCAAATCGAACAGCAACTCCGTGGGGATCGTGATGAAGCCGTAAACGGGGTCGTTGAGAATTTTCTTCTTGTTGGGTGCTGACATAAAACAAAGGTATTGGACAGGATTACTGGATTTATCCGGCCGCGCATCGAAAATCGAGCAAATCCCGTGATCCTGTCCAAAAATTCGTAAATTTGTCCTGCTGCACATGAGCAATCAGTCAGCAATGGGCTTGTAACTCAGTTGGTTAGAGTGCCTGACTCATAATCAGTAAGTCCCTGGTTCGAGTCCAGGCTGGCCCACAAAAAACCTCCGTACCGGTCAGGCGCGGAGGTTTTTTGTTTTCGTGGTTTTACTTGTTTGCCTACTCGTTTACAGAGAATACTCGCCGGTTTACCAATCTGACTGCAATCTTTTTCTCGCTTCACGCCATTACCTTCCCCATTTTCATGGCAATGCCCATGTCGCCTTTCACTTTGAGTTTGCCCGACATAAACGCCATCATGGGGTTCAGGTCACCCGTACCCATCTTGACGAGGTCGTCCATGTTGACGTGAAGGTCGCAGTCGGCGGGTTTGTCTTCGTTAGACACCACGGCGGGCGACTGTTTTGCATCGATATAAACAACGCCCTGGTCGGTCACAATTTTGGCGGTGGCGCCGAGACTATCGGCGCGGGTAGCTTTGGTCCGAATCTGGTCGGTCAGTTCCTGGAGGGTCATGAGTAGTCTGTTTTGTATGAAAGGAGAAACTCTGTCGCAATAATAAGGTTTTCAGATACGTGCCGGGCCATTAAATTTGGTTACCGGCCAGCCACGTACCTTTACGACCCGAACCAGCGCACGGTCACCCTCATTATGGAATCAACTCCCAACGAACCCGGCAACGACATTCCCAATGGCGACGGCTCCAACAGTGAAATGCCGGATCATAACGCACCGACTACCGGAGCAGGACCGGTACGCTCTCAGTTTCTGACCCTGCTTTGCATTCTCACGTTTATCGGCAGTGCGCTTGGCCTGTTCGACAATGTTATGACGCTGGTTCAGACCAAGGCCGCATCCGAAACGCCCCGCATCCGACGTAACTACACCCCCGAGCAGCAAAAGCAACTCCCGAAGCAGTATTTTGAAGACCGGTCGGCGGGCGAGGAAAGTTCGCCCACCGACCCCGACCGCATCCGTCGGCTGGCGATAGCGCAATTTCCCTACGCGCTGCTAACCCTCGCCGGTGCGGTGCTCATGTTTCGGCTGCGCCGGGTGGGTTTCTGGATATACGTCGCCGGGGTTGTTGCGGGATTGGTGCTGCCGGTGGCATTGGTTGGTTTCGGGGCACTCAACACGTCGTTCGGCGTATTTTTCAGTCTGATTTTCGTGGGGCTGTACTGGCTGAACCTGAGGGATATGCGGTAAAAAAATAATCCTTCGTATCCCGAACGCAGCTATTCGGGATACGAAGGATTATTTTTTTCAACAAAATAACTAATTAATTAGTTGTAAAACTAAACAGTTAGTCACACTTTTCGTTCACCAAACTAAATAACCGCCAGTACCCATGCCCATTCGTGAACTGACCAAAGCTGAAGAAGAAATTATGCGGGTGCTCTGGCAGCTGAAAAGGGGCTTCGTCAAAGACGTACTCGCCGAACTGCCCGGATTGGAACGGACCGACCGGGACGACGCCGATTCAGACGCGCCGACCAAACCCGCTTACAACACCGTCTCGACCATTATTCGCATACTGGAAAAGAAAGGCTTGGTCGGCTACACGGCGTATGGAAAAACGCACGAATACTACCCCCTGATTACGGAGGAAGAATACCGCCGTTTCCAGACCGAGCAACTGATGAACAACTACTTCGACAATTCGCTCAAAAAGTTGGTATCATTTTTTGTGAACGAGAAGAACATCAGCCTGTCGGAAGCCGACGAAATCATCAATCTGCTTAACAAAACGAAAGACCAATGAGCACCCTCGAGTATTTCCTGAAAGCCAACCTCTACGGTCTGCTGTTCGCGGGTTGCTATTGGCTGTTTCTGCGCCGACACACGTTCCTGACCGTAAACCGGGCCTACCTGCTACTATCGGCGGTGCTGTCGCTGGCCCTGCCGCTGGTGAGTTTACCCGCCAAAACAGTTGATGAATTTCCGGTGCCGGTGGGCGTAATCACGCTGCCCGTTTCCGATTTTGCCACCGCGCCGATTGAACCGGTCGGGCCGGACTGGGCACTGCTGAGCACATGGGTCTACGGGCTGATTGCGTTCGGGTTGTTCCTGCGGCTGGCCATTCAGTCGGGTAGATTGCTCCGGTTAATCCGGCAGTCGGACCGGCGGGTATGCGATGGCTACGTGCTGGTGTTGCCGCACGATCAGACAACGCCGACGTTCTCGTTTTTTCGATATGTGGTGCTGAACCCCGCTGACATCCACAACGATCTAATTCTGAGTCACGAACTGGTTCACGTTCGTCAGCATCACAGTGTCGACGTGCTGGGACTCGCCATCCTGCGGGCGGTATTCTGGCCGGTTTTTCCACTGGCTTTCGTGGAGCGGGCACTGCGTCACGTCCACGAGTTCTTAGCGGATCGGGCCGCGTCAGGCAATGAAGCAAACGACCAACCGGACTACGCACAGTTTTTGGTGGAGTATACCTTCGGCGTTCGGCCCGATGTGTTGACCAATGGCTTTTTCAATCCTTCCCTGCTCAAACAGCGCATCCTGATGCTGCATCAGCGGGCTACCAACCGCTGGGCGTTGGGCAAATACGCATTGGTATTACCGCTGGCTTTTGGTCTGCTGGCCATGACGACGGCGCGGGAAGAAATTGCGGCTATTGCAGAACAGACGACCGGCGAAATGATTACAGTATCGGGGCGCGTGATGGGGCCTGACAGTGAGCCGTTGCCCGGCACGTCGGTGATGGACGGTAAGCGGCTGATTCAAACCGACTCGAAAGGAAACTACCGACTTACTAAATTACAAATTCCGGCAACGCTGATGTTCAGTCGATTAGGCTTTGAATCAGTCACTCACAAACTAACGCGCACGAAGGTCTTATTAGTAAGACTTCGGCAAACACAGGACACATTGCCTACGATGGGCGTAACGGCTGACTACAAAGCAGTTAAGCCCAACCCAAAGATGCCCAACCCAACGCTACCTAATTCCCAGACTGTTAATGGACAGGTGTTTACAGTAGTGGAGCAACAACCCGTATTTCAGGGCGGCATGTCGGCACTTATGCAGTACGTAGCCAGAAACCTGCGCTATCCAGCCCGAGCGCAGAAGGCAAATGTGGAAGGTTATGTATTTGTACAGTTTGTCGTATCAGAGACAGGGGCCATTCAGGACCTGCACATCATTAAAGGCATTGGCTTCGGTTGCGATGAAGAAGCCGTTCGGTTAACGAGCCAAATGCCGAAGTGGAAGCCGGGCAAACAGAACGGCAAACCGGTAGCAGTAATGTACAATCTGCCGATTCAGTTTTCATTGGAAAAACAGTCAGACAAGCGAACGGGGCAAGCTGAGCCAACGCATGATCCCAAAAATTACATTCTTGATAATAGTCCGAACGCTGGTTTCGCGCTTTATAACGACACCAATACTGGATCACCTGTTCTTACCGACTCGCTCTCAGCATTCAGGATACGCAGTAGTGGGCGTCCGTTGAGTCAATTCGGTAGAAAGCCGCTCTACGTCATAGATGGGGTACAAACCATAGCTGATACACTGGATAGAATTGACCCAAAAACCATCCAAAGTATTACCGTTCTGAAAGATGCTTCCGCAAGGTCTTACGGTAAAGAAGGCGAAAACGGTGTCGTCATCATAACCACCAAAAAGCCATGAACGCCCTCCCCTACTTTCTCAACGCCAGCCTGTATTTGCTGCTGTTCTACGGCTGTTACCGGCTATTACTGCGCCGAAACACGTTTTTCGGGCTGAACCGGGCGTATCTGCTGCTATCGGTTATGCTATCGGTCGTGCTGCCGCTGGTAAGCCTGCCAGATGCGTGGTCTGTGAGGACACAGACCACGGGGGGTACGGTCACGCTGCCGACATTCGTGATCGGCTCGGATAAAGCCGGTGAAATAAGTGGTTTCACGGCGGATCAATGATTTTGGTTGGTCTACGGTCTTGGCGTTGTGGTAATGCTCGTGCGGCTGGTTTTGAACGGGCGGGCGGTATATCGGCTTATCGGGAGCGGGGCGCATCAACAACACCAGAATTATGTGCTTGTGCGGCTCCCCGACGACAGCATGCCGTCGTTTTCGTTCGGGCGGCATTTGGTGCTCAATCAGACCGACGCCCGCACCGAACCCGATGCGCTGATCCGCCACGAGGAAGCCCACATTCGCCAGCACCACACCGCCGATATTCTGTTTATCGAGATCATGCGGGCGGCATTCTGGTTCAACCCGGTGCTGTTGCTATACAAGCGCAGTTTGCAGGAAGTCCATGAGTTTCTGGCCGACGAAGCCGTGGTCCGAACCGATCCCCGCCCCGACTACGCCCGGCAGTTGGTCGCCTACGCACTCAACGTACCGTCGGCGATGCTCACCACGCCTTTTGTTTCCATGTCAACCCTAAAACAACGAATCGTTATGCTTCAGAAACCGCAAACCAACCGCCGGGCGTTGCTCGGTTACGCCCTCGTTGTGCCCCTCGCCGGGCTGCTCACGCTCTGCACGCAACCCGACCGCGACCAGCCCCAAAACGAAGCCGGTCTCGCCAAAGCACGAACTGCTGCCAAGCCCGTTAACGTCGAAGGTAAGATTTACAACGCCGTTGAAGAGTCACCGATTTTTCCGGGAGGTGCGCCAAAAATGATGGAATACTTAGGCCAAAACCTGAAATACCCCGAAGCAGCTCAGAAGGCCAACGCGCAGGGTCGGGTGTTCATCAGCTTCATCGTCACGAAATCAGGGGAGATCACTGACGTAAAAACGTTGAAAGGCATTGGCTTCGGAGCCGATGAAGAAGCCGTTCGGGTGGTGTCGAACATGCCACGGTGGAGTCCGCCCAGGCAGGGCGGCAAAGCGGTGAACGTGCGTTTCTATCTGCCGATTAATTTTCAGTTGGAGGAAGGTGAAGAGAACAAGACAACACGAGAAACGCCCCCGCCATCGCCACCAATTCCGGCGAATGACGCGTCTTCTTTGCAGGGTGTCAAGCATTTTACCATCGACGGCAAGAAAGCCACGAGGGAACAAGTGAGCGCCCTTTCACCTAACAACATCATCCGCGTTGACGCGAACAAAAAGCAACAAACGCTGGCAATAACGACCAAATAAACGCCTGACAACGTCCCGTCAACTTTGCCAAAGTTGACGGGACGTTGTCGTATTCACTCATTTCACCGCCCCCTCAACGGCAAAGTCATTCCTCTCAAAGTATGGCAGTTTCTGAAAGCCCGACACTTTATAACGCCGTACCTGCCACTGATTACGGCCCGCCGATCCGCTTTCCATCAACAGGTGCCGCTCCGACACATACAGCGCGTTGTCGGTTTGCAACACGGCCTCGATCCGGCGTGGCTGGCGCGTGACCGAGTCCAACTGCACCCGCAGGGATCGCACGGTCAATTTCTCTTCCGATTTTTTCAGCGTGTACTGGTACGTCAGCGAGTCGGGCCGGGTAATCTGGTAGCTGCTTCGCAGGGCCGGTTTGTTGATGTCGGCCTGACTGAAAAGCTCCAGTTCGCGGCTCCAGTTCACGTCTCGACTGTCCTGCCGACTTGTTTTTTCGTTGATCGATACCGTTTTGCTGACGAGTGGTTTGCGGGTTGAAAGGTCGGCGATCTGGCGTTTCACGTAGCCCGCAACATCGTAATATACATTCGGTCGATTTGGCGGGGCGGAGTTTTGGCAACTGCTGATAATCAGCGCAAAGAGAAGAAAAATTAGATAAATGAAGCGCATAAACCAGAGTAAACTGACCCTAACCAAGCCGGGCCATACGGAACCACCAACGCGATTTTCGGGAAATGGGTTTGGGCGACCGAATTCTGAACCAAATTTGCAGTTACAACGCTTTTTAACCAAGCAGTTTGTGTTGTTGAACGAACCACAAATGCTACAAAAACTGCAACTATGGACTACGACGTTATTTTTATCGGCTCGGGACCGGGCGGCTACACCGGCGCGATTCGGTGCGCTCAACTCGGGCTCAAAACGGCCATCATCGAGAAATACCCGACGCTGGGCGGCACCTGCCTGAACGTCGGCTGCATCCCGTCGAAGGCCCTGCTCGACTCGTCGGAGCATTTTCACAACGCGGCCCACACCTTCGCTGAGCACGGCATCAAGTTGGACAATCTGGCCGTCGATATGCCGCAGATGATCCACCGCAAGCAAGAGGTTGTCGATCAGACGACGAAAGGCGTGGCGTTCCTGATGAAGAAAAACAAGATCGACACCTTCTACGGCGTTGGCTCATTCGTGGATGCAAACACAGTCAACATCGCCAAAACTGATGGCGGTAACGAGACCGTCAGGGGCAAAAACATCGTG
>JAYTAC010000054.1:0-5325 GCA_043737755.1 Spirosoma sp. | reverse complement strand
TTGTATCGGCCGATAACAAGGACCCCGACTCGACGCCCGGCAACGGGTATTGCAACGGCGAAGACGACACGTTCAGCATTGACACCCGCGTGGGCATTCCTACCAACGTGGGAGCCGACTTAGTGGTGCATAACAACGTGAGCATCAGCAATGCCAGCCCCGCCCAAAACGAGATTGTAACCGTCGGCGTCAGCATCCGCAACAACGAAGGACCGGCCACCGCCACCAACGTCACCGCCAAAGTCACGCTGCCGGTGGGTCTGTCGTTCGGAGCAGCCGGTACGCCGGGCGTCAGCTACAACGGCAGCAACCGCGAGGTGACCTTCATAACCGCCCGAATCGGGGTCAATGAAACAGCTTCGTTCCGGTTCACGGCCACCGTATTGGCCATTGGCGGCAGTCGGATTCGGGTGCGGGCCGAGGTAAAATCGGGCGATCAGGTGAGCTACAACGGTGAGTTCGGCAATGAGCAGTGCAACAACGACGACGACGACACGGGCGAAGCCACGCTCACGGTGTCGGGCGTTGTGCCGCCCGTCATTCCACCCGTTGTTCCGCCGGTCACTCCGCCCACACCTGGCGCGACACTGACGCTGCTGGCTCCGACCTACGATTGTACCACGGGCGCATTCCGCTTCAACACCAGCGGGGGCGATGGTACGCCCGTCACGTTTGCCGCCGTCGGCATCACCGGCCCAACCACCAACCCCAACCGATTTGTGGATGAGGGACTGCGCACGGCCGCCGATGCCCCACTGATTACGTTGTCGGCCACGCAAAGCGGCACCACCGTGACTTATGTGTGGAATATCCGCGCTCAGTGTCCGGTGGGTCCGGTTACGCCACCCGTTGTTCCGGTTACGCCACCCGTTGTTCCGCCCGTCACCCCGCCCACAACTGGCGCGACACTGACGCTGCTGGCTCCGACCTACGATTGTGCCACGGGTGCATTTCGCTTCAACACCAGCGGGGGCAACGGTACGTCCATTGAGTACCGGGCCGTGCCGGGCATCACCGACTGGACCACCAACCCCAATCAGTTTGTGGACAGCGGCTCGCGCACAGCCAACGACGTGAAACCCTTCGTGCTGGAAGTGCGTCAGTCGGGCGTCGTTACCACGCTGGTGTGGGACCTGAAATTGGCCTGCGGGCGGGCGCGTATCGGCGCGGCTGAATCAGACCATCGGCTGAGCATATCGGTGCTGGGCAACCCGGTGGTGGGCGAGACGGTGCGATTGGAAATACGCGGTGCCGGGGGACAACCGCTGCGGGTGACGGTGAGCAATGCACAGGGGCGTTTGGTGAGTGAGGACCGCATCGGGCAGGCGGCTGTCGTTGAGCGAATCAACGTAAACCTGAGCCGTCCGGCGGGGATGTATCTCCTGCGGGTGAGCATCCCGACCAAAACAACCGTAGTGCGGGTGCTGAAATCCGAATAAGGCAGTGGCAAATCATCGCTGTTCAAAATCCTCTGCGTCGACCCGTGGCTCCAAAACGGCAAGGGTCTCGTGGCGGGCTATGCACTCGACGCGCTCAAGCCCCGCAACGTGCCGCAATTGCGCTGGTGGTAGCCCGCGCCATGCTCAACGAACCCCAGATTCCGATTGCCGACGGGAAACCTCGACCCGGCGGTGTCGGACCAAATTATAAACATCTTTCAGGCCATCAACAATGTCGGTATGGCCGTGCTGATGGCAACCCACAATTACGACCTGCTCAACTCCACTACCCGCCCGCGTCCTGCGCTGCCAAGACGGGCGGGTGGTGGAGTTGACGGGGTAAACGCATGGCGATCAGTTTCTACGAGTGCATCCACGAAGGGCTGCTAAAAAATCGGGACCGCGACCTGCTCGTCTGGCCTGAACCGTTCCTTGCCGCACGTGCCTACACGGGCGAAGCCATTCTAAACCGAATTTCGGCCATCAGAAGCGAACTGTCGGGGGCGGGGCTACGACAGGGACAGTCCGTTTTGCTGGTCATGCCGGTCACGTTCGACCTGGTCTGTACCCTGCTGGCTATCATGGCGATGGGGGCTGTCCCGGTGTTACCCCCGGCGGCTTCTTCAGTCCGCAGCCTGCTTTATTTAGCGATCAGGGGTGACATCAACGGCGTAATTACCCAGCGAAAACTGCCGCTTCCCCTTTCCTGGCTGGCCAACCGGGTTGGCATCACCTTACTTTCTACCGAAGGCATCGCCCCGTCGTCGTCGTGGTTGCCACCGCAGCCCGTTGACCCCGATCAGCCCGCGCTGATTTCCCACAGTTCGGGATCGACGGGGAGGGCAAAACCGATCAGGCGCAGCCACCGGGTCCTGCTGGCGCAGCATCGGGCACTCAGCGACGCCTTTCCACCCTGGCCCGGACAACGCGATTTTCCCCTGTTTCCCAACATTCTCCTGCACAATCTGGCGACCGGGACGGTGAGCATTCTGCCCGATTTGCCCAATGATATCACCCGGATGGAGCCTGCCCGTATCGTTGAGCAGATTCTCACGCAGCACGTTCAGACCTTGACGGGTAATGTCTATTACGTTCGGAAGTTGCTGCAATACGCGGAGGAACATTCGCTTACGTTTCCCGACGTGCGTGCGCTGGGAATTGGCGGCTCGCCGGTTCCTGAGCCGCTGGCCCATTCGCTGAAGAAGGTTTTTGTCCGGTCGGCCATCTACGTTATCTACGGCTCGTCGGAGGCTGAGCCAATTGCGATTCGCCCCGTTGGCCCCGAACATTCCGCTCCGTGTGCGGGCTATGCGGTGGGAACAATTCATCCGGCACTCCGGGTCCGAATCAGTACCTTCGGGACGCTTACCATTTCGGACGGGGTTTCTCACGAAGCCGGAGAAATAGAGGTGAACGGGGCGCACGTGGCAACGGACGGAAACGATTGGCTGCGGACCGGTGATTTTGGTTATCTTGACAAGCACAAGCACATATTTCTCACCGGCAGGAAAGGCAACGAGCGAATACACCGGGGCATTCAGCACTATCAGGTGGAGCACGTGCTGTTATCCGTAGACGGGGTCGAACGGGCGGCTGCCCGCTCAACCGAACAGGGATTCACGCTGTACATCGAAGGTAGTGCCGAAGAAGCCACTCTCTGGAAAACACTGGAAGCAAACTTCCCCGGAGAAATTTTCATCCGCCTTTGTTTCAGAAAGAAGCTGCCGGTGGACGCCCGCCATCACTCGAAAATACGATACGATCAATTAGGTTAGCGTGTAAGTACTCACTATGCAGTCAGAATTCTATACTGTGGCACTGGACCGCCTGCGCTACTCGTTGGTTTGGGAAGATTGTTACCCGTTGTATCACGGTCTCGACCTACAGCCGGACGACCGGGTTCTGGTGATTACCTCGGCGGGCTGTAACGTGCTGAACGCATTGTTGAAAAGCCCCCGGCAAGTCATTGCCATCGACCTGAACCCGGTGCAGAATAAGTTGCTGCTGCTCAAAAAACACCTCATTCTCCACCACGAACACGCTGTTTTTCGGGCATTGATGGGATTCGACGGCCCCACGAGCGTAGCCCCGGCCGTTCAGCAGTTGAGTACCACGCTGCCCGAGGACGTGCGGGGATACTGGCTTTCTTTTTTCGGGAGCCATCCCGAAGGCATCCTCACGGCGGGGAAACTGGAAGCCTACACAACTGGCTTTTTCGATACGCTCGGAGCAGACGTTCAGCAAAAGTTACGTCAGCTTATCCAATTTGAAACGGTGGACGCCCAACGGAATTTTTTTATGAGCGAGCTGCATACCGGTCCGTTTCGGGATCAGTTCATCCAGTACTTCGATGATGAAAATTTGAGCAAGGGACGCGACGCGACGCTCTTCAAACACGCGCGGGAGCCGGGCGGAGTTGCCTTTTATAACCGGTTGCTCCGGCAAGTATCCACTACGACAGTACGAAACAATTTTTTCTTCCGCTTCTTCTTTTTCGGTCCGCAGTACCTACCCGAAGCCATTCTTCCGCCCTGTTACCAGCAGCAGAATTATCGGTTATTGAACGAGCGGCTAAACCGGCTGACCATCGTTGACGGAGAAGCCGTCGATTACCTGTTGTCGGACAAGGGCGCGTTGGTGAACAAAGCGAGTCTGTCCAATATATTTGAGTACACCAATCAGGACGAGTTCCGCCGGGTTTGTCGACTACTGCATTCCCGAACCGACCGGCACCTGCGTTTCGTTTTCTGGAATCTCCTCCAGCAACAGGGGGCCTTTCTTGATGCGGATGGCTGGAACGACGTACCGGTTTCGTCCGACCCGGTTTCGCGGGATGCCGCCTGCTTCTTTTTTCGGAACTTCTTAGTGGCGGAAGCCGAACCGTTGCGCAGAATGCGCTAAAATCAAGTTAGTGTGTCTACGTGTTTTGTGAGTTAGTACTGCTTTGCCAGTTTGATGTCTGGTGAAGACAGGTATCACGGACTTCAGTCCGTTCTTATGCTCGTTCAACTACGGACTGAAGTCCGTGGTACCTGTCTTCACCAGATATCAAACTGGCAAAGCAGTAGTTGCGCTGACATTCAAACACTAAAACACAAGTACTTAAATGAAGCAGCCCGACTATTTGAGCCTTCCTTTTGTTGAGGGCATGATGCGCCAACACGCGCCGGAGAACGACATCCGGGTGGTCGATTGCCGCCCGCTGGAGATCGACAATTCCGCCAGTATTCTGGCCGTGCTCACCGCTGGCTCATCCAATAAAGTGATCGGGCACTTCGGGCTGGCGGTCGATTATGAGTCGGCCGGGCAGCGGCAAACCCGCCACATGGTCATGAAAATCAAACCCCACGGCGGGCAAATTGTGGCTATGCTGGAAGGTTTGGCCCAGGCTTGCGGTGGTCAGTTGGCCGACGTGTACCCGGCCTACGGGAACCTTACCGGCTTTCAGCACACCCACGAGCGGGAATTGGCCGTGTACGGCAAACTCGCATCGAGCCTTTTCCCCCAAATTTTTGGTCTCTACGCCGACCATCAACACGGCACCTACCTGATCCTGATGGACTATTTGGAAGAGGTTGATCTGCTGAATTCCGTGATGACCCCGGAGCAATGGTCGGACAACCACATTCGACTGGCACTGAGCGAAATGGCCGCGTGGCACGCCCAGCACCTGAACAAAGCACTGCCCATCAACCCAGCGTATTGGGACGATGCGCCCTCCACCGCCTACATGGTGAAGCTTACGCCATTGTGGGCAGCTTTGCTGGAAAACGCAGCCGGGAAGTTTCCTGACCTGTACCATCCGGGCCGCGTGAAATGGCTCCGGGAGGCCATTGGGGCCATTCCCAACTACTGGCCAGAACTGGAACGAATGCCCGGAACACTG
>JAYTAC010000053.1:0-5331 GCA_043737755.1 Spirosoma sp. | reverse complement strand
ACCGGATAGTGACTCCCCGCGCCGTTGAAGGGCATCTCTTCGATGAAGCGCACATCGACGGGCATGGTCCGGGCCAGATTGGCCAACGGAATCAGGTCCTGCGTGTTCTGCCCGTCCATCACCACGGCGTTGATTTTGGTTTGGATGCCCGCCGTCAGCAGCGCGTCGAGGGTGCCCAGCACGGCGGGGAGTTCGTCGCGCCGGGTAATTTGGTGGAACCGCTCCCGGTCGAGGGTGTCTAAACTCAGGTTCACGGCTTTCACACCCAGCGCGGCTAAGTCGGCAACGTGCGGAGCGGTGAGCACCCCATTTGTCGTCATGGAAATATCGCTCAAACCATCAACCGCCGACAGCCGGTGTATAAAGTCCATCAGCCCCGCCCGTACGAACGGTTCCCCGCCCGTAATGCGCACTTTGGAGACGCCCAACCGGGCGAGCACCCGCACCAACCGCTCCATCTCTTCGTAGGTCAGCAACTGCTGTTTGGGCAGGTACTTGATACCTTCTTCGGGCATACAATAAAAGCACCGCAGGTTGCAGCGGTCCGTTACGGCTAACCGGAGATACGTGATGGGGCGGTTGTGGTTGTCGAAAATCATGGGGTATGAGCCTGACACAAATCTACGATTTTTGATCGGAATCGTTATTGGAGTAACAGACGCGTCAGGGTGTTTTACCGGAATCGCACCGGCCAAACTACACGGGCAGGGCGACAAAAATTCGCCGATACGGTCCCAAAAATTTACCGCGAACTCGTGAAAGATTCGCATTGTTTACAAGTTTAGTGTTATTTTTGAGTTGCATTTGGATTGGTATCTGTGAAAAAAGTCGTCTCCGTCGGTCTCTGTATGCTCCTGCTCTACCACACGCTGGCCTACGTGCTGGTGTGCATTGGTGCGTGGTGGCAGGCCGAGCACGACCTTTCGGAGAAACTGCTCGTGTACCGGTCGGTCGACAGTATCGTGGAGTTTCAGGTGCCGCTGACCGACACGCCCAACGTTGGTAAACTGACCAACACGACCACCGGCGGCTTCGGCTACCGGGGCCATTATTACGACGTGGTCAGCATGGACGTTCGGGGCGATACGCTGTTCATTGCCGGATTGGAGTCCGCAAGCCGCTCGTTCTGGCAAAGCGATCTGCTGTCGTTTCTCAACGATCACATCACGGGTGACACCGATTCGCACCGCAAAGCGGGTCGGTTCCTGAAGTTTCTGCTCAAAGAGTACTCGCCCACCCCCGGCGACGCGTTTCACTTTCTCTGCGCTTCCCGGCACGACGCCGTCCGCATCCCCGACGCATCGTTTGTGTTGTCGGCCCGGTCGCTGCCCGTTCATTCGCCCCCGCCCGAAGCCTGATACCGGCTTCTCCGCTGCCACACGCGGCTAACTAATCTCTCTCGTTCCGTAATGACCTGCGCATTGCTGATGTCCACTGCAGGACAACAGCAAATGCGTTTTTACACCATTTTTCGCATTGTGGACGCGGCTGGCAACGCGTAATCGGCACCGGGCTGATTGCCGTTGGTCGTCTGCTCACTCTTCAATCAATTCATCTTCATGAAACGAATTTATAGTTTAATCCTGGCGACCGTCCTGCTGACATCGGTTCGGGTTGGGGCACAGATGCCCAACGACGCCATCTACATGCCGAAGAAGTCCGTGTGCATCGCCGGTATTTACGGGCAAAGCACCTGGAAAAATTACTGGGAGGGTTCGCTCAAACGCGAGAACCTCAACATCGGTACGCAAACGACCCGCAGCGTGATGGTCATGCCCGCCATCGGCATCAGCAACCGGGTGAACGTGATTCTGAGTTTGCCATATGTCTGGACGAGTACCAGCGCGGGCAACCTCATGGGGCAGCGGGGCACTCAGGACCTTGCCGCCTGGCTCAAAGTGAAAGCTGTGGAGCGGGGCGGTTTCTCGCTCAACGCCATCGTCGGCGGGTCGATACCGCTGGGTAATTACGTGGCCGATTTTCTGCCCATGTCGATTGGACTCCAGGCCCGGACTGCCACGGCGCGGCTGCTGGCTAATTACAGACACCCCAAAACGGGCCTTTACCTGACCACGCACGGCTCCTACGGCTGGCGGAGTAATATCCGCATCGACCGCGACGCCTACCAGGCCGACGGGCGGGTTTACAACACCAACGAAGTGGCCGTACCGAACACCTACGACGCGGCCGTGCGGCTCGGCGTTCTGCGCCGGACGTGGCAGACGGAAGTGTTTGCCGAACGTTTCGGGTGTCTTACGGGCGACAACATCCGGCGGAACGACATGCCATTTCCGGCCAATAAAATGGAAGCCACCCAGATTGGCTGGTATGGCAAACTGCAGCCCCGAAATGTGGGAATCAACGCCCGCGTGTCCTACGCAACGAACGGCCTGAATATGGGACAGAGCACGAGTTATTCGGTGGGTGTTTTGTACCAGTTCAAGATCAACTAAATCAACGCTGCCAACTCAACAGCGGGCGGCTCTACCACTACCAATCCATGAAACCAATCATTCGTACTTTATTTATCGTCGGTATCTCGCTGTTGGGCGCATCGTCCGTGCTGACCTCCTGCGACAAAACCATCGACGAGCCACAGCGCGTGAGCTATACGCCCGCCGACGTCGATGCCAAAGCCGGGACGTGGAAACCCTACGTCCTCACCTCGCCCACCGATGTTACCCTAACGGCCCCGGCAGCCACGAATTCGGCGGTTTACCAGGCCGAACTAACCGATCTGAAGTCGAAATCGGTGAACCTGAGCCGGGAACAGCAGGAAGCTGTAGCGTACTGGGGAGCCGGGGCCGTGTACCGCTGGAACGAGATAGCCCGCGAAATGGCCGCCCGCTACAACGTCCCGCCCGCGTCGAACGCCGACGGGAAATACCCCCTGCCGGATGCCGCCAATCCACTCGCCGATCCGAAGTTCCCCTTCGCCAACCCGCCCTACACCGCCCGTGCATTGGCTTACCTGAGCGTGGCGCAGTACGACGCATTAGTGGCGGCCTGGAGCTACAAAGACAAATACAGGCGGGCGGCTCCGTCGGCAGTAGACGCAACGGTTCGGGCGGCTCTGCCCGTTTCAGGCCTGTCGAGTTACCCCTCGGAAGATGCGGTCGTGGCGGCAGCGTCGTACGCAGTATTGAGGGCAATGTTTCCCGGCGAAGTACCGTTTTTAGACGCTAAAGTAGCCGAGCATCGCAACAGCCGGTTGTGGGCGGGCATGAACGTGACGAGTGACCTCATGGCCGGGGCTGATCTCGGCGGTCAGGTAGCAGCAAAAGTGATGGCCCGCGCCCGCACCGACGGTATGAGCACGGCCAACAACCAAACGCTGACCGCAGGCATGATCGAAGCGGCTAAAAAACGGGGACAGACCGAGGTGTGGGTTAGTCAGGAATCCCCCGCCCGCCCGCCCATGCTGCCCAACTACGGCGTTGTTTCGACCTGGAACTTCGACCGGGCAACGCTCGTGAAACTGCGCCCCGGCTTCGCGCCGATGCCCGGTAGCGACCAATTTAACAAGGAGATGGCTGAATTGCAGTCTATCAACAAAAATCAGACCCGTGAGCAGGCCCGCATTGCCAACTACTGGGCCGACGGTGCCGGGACCTACACGCCCCCCGGCCACTGGAGCCGCGCGGCTGCCAATGCCGCCCACGACGCCAAATACAGCGAGGTGCGCATGGCCCGGACGCTGGCGTTGGTGAACACCACGCTTCAGGATGCGGGCATCTGCTGCTGGGAAACCAAATATTACTACTATACACCGCGGCCGCAGCAGTTTGGCGTGAAAACGTCGGTGGGTCTGCCCAATTTTCCGTCCTATACCTCGGGCCACTCGACGTTCTCGGGCGCAGCGGCCGTGGTATTGGGCAGCATTTTCCCCGACCGGGCCACTGAGTTTATGGACGGAGCGAAACAAGCGTCGGATTCACGGGTATTCGGGATGATTCACTTCCGGTCGGACTGCGAAGCCGGTCTGGTATGCGGCAAAAACATCGGAGCTTATGCCATTGCGCGGGGCAAAGCCGACGGGTCTGGACTGTAAATTGCTGGTCATTGGCAATGAGTAACTGATGTTACGCAAGGTTAGCCTGTCTTTGCCAAGCTATGCTTAATTTACCTCTAAAAACGCACATGCGCTTCATTTCGCCCATTTTCGACCTCTACAGCGACTACCTCATTGTCAACCCCCAGCAGGCGACGGCGACGGGGTTGGCCGCTTTAGTGGAGGGCAATGTCTCCCATGATGCCATTACCCGAAGTCTCAGTGAACAGACCTACGGCTCAGCCCAACTCTGGCAGGTGGTCAAGCCCCTGGTCCGCCAGATTCAACAACCCGATGGGGTACTCATTCTCGATGACACCGTCGAAGGCAAGCCGTTCATGCAGGCTAATGACCTGATTCGCTACCACTACGACCACTGCCAGGGCAAGGCCATAAAGGGCATCAATCAGCTCACGGCCCTGTATCATAGTGGCCAAAACTGGTTGCCGGTCGCCTTTCAACTGATCCACAAAGACCAACAAAATGTGCAGCCTAAAACAGGCAAGGTCAAGTGGACCTCGTCAATAAGCAAGCAGGCTTACTTTCGGCAACTGGTGCAGCAATGCGTTTCCAACCAACTGGTATTCAAGTATGTACTGGCTGACAGTTGGTTCTCCAGTGCCGAAAATTTTCGCTTCACTGCCCAATTGAACAAGCACTTTATCATGCCCCTGAAAGCCAACCGCAAGGTAGCATTCAGTGAAGCAGACCACCACCAGGGACGCTATCAGTCGATTGGGTCGTTGTGTCTGGAAGAGCACCAATCACTTGTCGTCTGGGTCGAATCGGTGGACTTTCCACTGGTGTTGACCAGACAGGTCTTCAAAGACGGAGATCGTCAACAAGGGCAGCTCTATCTGGTGACCAACGACCTGACGGCTGATAGTGTCTGCATTCAGACACAATATGCCCGGCGGTGGAAAGTAGAAGAATTCCACAAATCAGTCAAATCCAATGCAGGCTATGGGCACTCCCCAGCCCATACGGTACGCACCCAAAGTAATCATCTGTTTTTGTCCATGTTGGCTTTTGTCAAGTTGGAGGCCTTACGGCTTTGCAGTTCAAAGAATCATTTTGCGCTCAAGAAACTCTTGGCCCACAATGCCTTGAAGATGGCTCTGGGTGATCTGCATCGTCTCAAAAGCCGTTCTACTCTGTTAGCTAAGGCTGCGTAACATCAGTTAGTAATCACCTTGTTAGCGGTCATTTGTGGAGCCGATGACTGTGAAGAAATCGCCCTCTATCTATGGTCGCCAGAAAGAACTATTTCTGCGCGCTTT
>JAYTAC010000052.1:0-2121 GCA_043737755.1 Spirosoma sp. | reverse complement strand
TCCGGCGTTTCGTCTCCTGCAACGATACCGTCGTGTTGCCTTTGGCTTTCTTGAACTCAGTCAGGTCCTGCGCCAGTTGCTTCAGTTCGGGGTCCGACTTCAGCCGCTGGTCAAACCGGCTGCGCAGTCCGCTCAGAATCTTGTCGTCCAGTCCACGCGACAAATCGTAGCGGGTGGAGTTGATCTGATCCCACGGCAGGGCACTCGGCTGCGAACTTTCGCCGTACTCCTCGGCCGAAAACGCCGACGGTAGTTCGATGTCCGGCGTCACGCCTTTATGCTGGGTGCTGCTGCCGTTGATGCGGTAGAATTTCTGAATCGTCATTTTCACCTGACCCACCTTCTCCGGTTCTTTGGGCAGCCACTGGTTCAGGTCGATCAGCGTTTGCACCGTACCCTTGCCGAAGGTCTGCCCGCCAATGATGATACCGCGCTTGTAGTCCTGAATGGCAGCCGCAAAAATCTCCGATGCCGACGCGCTGAAGCGGTTCACCAGCACGGCCATCGGCCCGTCGTACACCACCGAGCCACCGTCTTTGTCGGCATACACTTCGGTCTCGCCGGTCGATTCTTTCACCTGTACTACCGGTCCTTTCGAGATAAACAGGCCCGTGAGGTCGATGGCCTCGGTCAGTGAACCACCGCCGTTGTCGCGCAGGTCGATCACGATACCGTCGACTTTTTCAATTTTCAGCGAATCGATAAACCGCTTCACGTCGCTCGTTGTGCTGCTGAAGCCTTCTTCGCGCTTGCGGGCACCCTCAAAGTCGCGGTAGAACATGGGTACGTTGATAACCCCGATCCTGAACCGTCGGCCATTGTCGGTCACCTCGATGATCTCTTTTTTGGCCCGCTGCTCTTCGAGTTTGATTTTCTCGCGCACGATCCGAATTTCCTTCGGCGATGCTCCGGCGAGGGCGTTCGGCGAAATCACCTGCAACCGGACAACCGTGCCTTTGGGACCTTTTATCAATTTCACCACCTCATCGACCTGCCAGTTCATGGTGTTGACCATCGGGCCGTTGTCGCCCTGCGCCACGCCCGCAATCTTGTCGTCTTTCACCAGTAGTTTGCCCCTGAAAGCCGGTCCGCCCGGCACAAGGTCTGTGATGCGGATGTAGTCATTGTCTTCCCGCAGCATGGCACCGATGCCCTCCAGCGACTGGCTCATGTCCTGGTTGAATTTGTCGGCATTGCTGGGCGACAGGTAGTTGGTGTGCGGGTCGAGAGCTTCGGTAAACGAGTTCATGTACAACTGAAACACGTCGGCACTTCTCATGCGGCTGATGGCCTTGTCGAGGTTGGTATACCGCTGGTTCATGGTCGCTACAACGGCACTGTCTTTGCGGTTGCCGAGTTTGAGTTCAAGAGCTTGGTTCTTCAAAATCTTGCGCCACAACTCGTTTTGTTCCCCCACCGTTTTGGGCCAGGCGGCTTTTTCCCGATCTGTATCGAGGGTCTCATCAGCCGTGAAAACGAACGGCTTTTTCAACTCTTCTTTGATGAACCCGGCCCGCTCCTGGTAGCGCCTGCGGAACACGTTGTACATGTCATACGCGGCCGTCAGATCGCCGTTGATCAGCGCGTCGTCGATCTGGTTGCGGTATTTCTCGAATCCCGCCACGTCCGATGCCAACAGGTACGTTTTGTTGTTGTCGATTTCTTTCAGGTAGTTGTCCCACACCACCGACGAGAGCGAGTCGTTCAGCCGTACTTTACGGTAGTGGTAAGTCGTCAGCAGTTTAGCCACCAGCGTTTCCACTTTCTCCTGCGAAATCGACGGTTTCAAATCGCCGATCTCGGTCGTTGCAGCCGTTGAATGCAGGGACCCGTTGCCGGGGGCACCACTCGACGGCGAATCCGGCTGAAAACTCAGCAGCAGCACGGGCAGGAGGGTTACAAAGTATTTTTTCATTTTACGTGTCGGTTGCGTCTGTGAAGCAGCGAAAGTAAGTGGCCACCACTGAGTTGTTTACCTGTTCATTCACTGCAAACTTGTGTCCGGTTAGACCTCACTTACCGGTTCTCTTTGGTGGGTGTTCCACCAACGGGCTGCGGACCTGTTTTGGCCCCGTCCGGCTGCCGGGCTTCCGCTTTGACAATGTCCAGCAGTTCAACGTC
>JAYTAC010000051.1:0-12608 GCA_043737755.1 Spirosoma sp. | reverse complement strand
CACCCTCACTTGCTCCAACACCTCGAACAACTTCGTGCGATTCGTGACTGTCGACACCTGCTGAAAGCAAATATGAGCCGACGGCCACCATAACTACGCCGACGGCCACACCAATAAGAAGCCGACGTTTGGACTCCGCAGTAAACTCAAATTGTTCGTCGAGGGACGGTACTAAGTGATCTGATGCCATTCGTTAATTAATTACTTTGTGCTTGTGCTATTGCGTGGTGCGTATATGTTCAGCACACCTCTGAAAGACTGACTTTTTATCCTTGCTGTAGTTTGTGAACATACTGCACTATTTTCCAGCGCTCTTCCGGGGTCATCTGCGAACCATGCGGCCACATTCTCCCCTTGCCATGTGTGATTACATGGAAGATATGCCCGTCGTTCATCGTCTTGTAAGCATCCGCCGAGTAACTCGGAACGCCCTTGTACTCTTTGCCAACCAGCCCATCACCTTTGCCACCTTCGCCGTGGCAGTGAATACAATACCGGCCATACAGAACCTTGCCCTCTTCCAGTGCTTTTGCTGTCTGAGGAATCGGATCGACAAGTACTCTTTCTGCAAGTCCGATGCTATCTTTCGGTATATTGTAAATCATTAAGTCGGTTGCTGAACTGTCGCCCGACCCGAACGTAGTGTGATAATTCGGGCGTGATACCGTACCACGAGCCGGATCACGCATGTTTAGACCGTATGGATTTACCGTATTTGGACGGATTTGGCGGTACGGCTCATAGCCAACAGCGTCGTACATCTGTGGCGCATATTCACGACCTGTGTCGTTATGGCTGTCCTGGCAGGCAGTTGCCGCGAACAACAAAACGGTGGCTGTCAGTATAGACACGCCCGTATATTTGGTTGTTATCTCCATTTTGGTAATCAGAACTGCTTGATGTTTACTTCAGCAGCACCTGAGTTTTTCAATATTCTTTCTACGTCGTCTTCGCCTAAATCGTTCTTTCCCATGTCAATGGCCATTGCAAACTTGTTGTCAGTTGTTCGTAGGTCATACATTAATGGCTTAACCGTTGGTCCGAGACCGTTAGAAACTATGAATGTACCAACCATGCCCAATGCGCAAAAAAGCACCGTCAACTCAAAAATAACGGGTACGTAAACGATGATGGAGAACGAATCTTTGCCCCCCACGATCATTGGCCAGTCGAAACTCTCCATATATGCAGTTAGCAGCAACGCCGTAAGCGTTCCTGAAAGAGCAAACATGAAAGCAACGATACCCAGCCGACTGCGGGGATGACCTAATGCCACGTCAAGACCGTGAATCGGGAATGGGGTATACACCTCATGAATCCGAACACCCGCTTTCTTGACGTCCCTGACAGCTTTTAACACAACATCGTCGTCATCATAAATGCCGACCAAGAACTTACCGTTAACCCCTACGTCTGACATATTCAGTGTTTGTTAGTTTGCGGATGTAAACAAATCAAATCAGCTTGTTTCTACCAGCTCAATCAGAACGACCTTGTTATTCCACGCCTTTGTCAAATGTTGGGGCAGTGACCCTGTCCCCCTTCGCAACACCAGAAACGGACACCGGCAGTTTTTCGGACGATGACTTGATGATCGCTTTAACCTCAGCCATGTTGACAACCGGCAGAAACTTGGCAAACAGCAAAAACAACGTGAAGAACAAACCAAACGAGAAGATGTAGTCACTGATGTCAAATAACGTTGGGTGGAACATAGCCCAACTTGACGGTAAGTAGTCGCGGTGGAGTGACGTGACGATAATTACAAATCGCTCGAACCACATTCCTATGTTTACGATTACCGACAGCACAAACGTCCAAACAACACTACGGCGAATCGTCCGAGACCAGAACAACTGTGGTGATATCACGTTGCAGGCCATCATAGTGGCATAAGCCCACCAATATGGCCCTGTTGCCCGGTTGATAAACGCATAACTCTCAAACTCCACTCCCGAATACCAAGCAATAAAAAACTCCGTCAGGTATGCTACTCCTACAATAGAACCGGTCAAGGTGATAACCTTGTTCATCGACTCAATGTGCTCAATAGTAATATAATCCTCCAGTTTGAACACCACCCGAATAATGAGCACGAGATTCTGCACCATGGCGAAGCCGGAAAAAATAGCACCGGCGACGAAGTAAGGAGGGAAAATTGTGGTGTGCCAGCCTGGTATTACCGACGTAGCAAAGTCCATGCTCACGATGGTATGCACCGACAGTACCAGCGGAGTGGACAAGCCAGCCAGAATCAAACTCATGTACTCATAACGTGCCCACGTCTTGGCAGAGCCGTTCCAGCCCAATGAAAAAGCACCATATATGTAGCGGGACACCTTACTTCTTGCCCGGTCACGGATCGTAGCCAAATCCGGCAACAATCCCATGTACCAGAAAACAAGCGATACTGTGAAGTAAGTGCTGATGGCAAATACGTCCCAGACTAGAGGAGATTTGAAGTTCACCCACAACGACCCAAACGTGTTGGGTAGAGGAAGTGCCCAATAAGCCAGCCACGGGCGGCCCATGTGCATGATAATGAAACTGGCAGCACAGATAACGGCGAAAATCGTCATGGCTTCAGCCGCCCGGTTTACTGCTGTCCGCCATTTCTGGCGAAACAATAGCAAGATAGCTGAGATTAGGGTACCAGCGTGACCAATACCCACCCACCATACGAAGTTTGTAATGTCCCACGCCCAGCCAACGGTTTTGTTGAGACCCCAAACCCCCAAACCCTCCCACCACGTCCAGCAGACGCAGGCGAACCCGTAAATGAGCACAACTACCGAGATGGTAAAAGCGATTGTCCACTCACGGGTGGGACGTCCCTCTACCTGTCTGCTAATATCCTCCGTTACGTCGGCGTAAGTCTTACCACCAGTGACAAGGGGGGTTCTTACGGCTGATGTTACATGCGACATATCTCTATTCGGTTATTAATTCTGCAATTGACACTGTAAATTTTACGCTTTGTGCCGCTTAATTGTTTTGTCGACAATCAGTTGCACCTGTACTGCTTCTCTACACCTGCGACTCCTGACGAGTTTCCTGCTTAGGCATCTCATCTTTGTTACGAATCTTAGTCAGGTATGATATCTGAGGCCTCACGTTAATCTCTTCCAACACGTGAAAAGCACGAGCCGTCATCTCTGTTTCCAGAGTCTTGGAGATGGTACTCTGCGGATTATTCATGTCACCAAAGATAATAGCGTTGGTAGGACATGCCTGTGCGCAGGCAGTTTGTATCTCATCCGGCAGTGGCCGACGACGTTCTTTCTTCGCGGTCAGTTTACCTTCTTGAATACGCTGTACGCAGAAAGAACATTTTTCGATCACCCCGCGCGACCGGACCGTCACCTCCGGGTTAATGACCATCTTACCGAGATCGTTATTGAAGTGATAGTCGAAGTTGTCGTTGTCAAAGTACTTCCACCAGTTAAACCGACGCACTTTATACGGGCAGTTGTTAGCACAGTAACGGGTGCCAATGCACCGGTTGTAAATCATTTGATTCAACCCTTCGGTACTGTGTGTCGTTGCCAACACCGGACAAACCGTTTCGCAGGGTGCGTTGCTACAATGTTGGCAGAGCATCGGCTGGAACACCACTTCTGGGTTTGCCGAAGCTACTTCCAATGCCTTGAAGTCTTCAGCCTCCGCATCGCTGCTGTAGTAACGGTCAATCCTGATCCAGTGCATTTCGCGCCGGTTGATGACCTCCTGCCGACCAACAACCTGAATGTTGTTCTCAGACTGACACCCCACTACGCAAGCGTTGCAGCCAATGCACGAATTCAGGTCGATAATCATCCCCCACGAGTGGTTGGGCTTACCGTATCCATGCCAAAGCGTAATGTTTGTAGCGTCCGTAGGGCCCTCCGACGTTTCTACCTTTGGCGTGTAACGTCCCGCCATTGGGTTCTTCTGGTAGTCGGCAAGCTTAGCTTCCTGTACCACTGCCCGGCGACCCATCACCGTGTCGTGCGTTTGGGTTTGAGCAATCTCCCGAGTACCCTCCGCTTTGACTACCGTAACGTTGACGGCACTGTAAGTGGCGTACCCGTTGACCAATGTCGCAAAGGGAAATGCGTTCTTACCAACACCATCACCCGCTTTACCGGCTTTTTCCCTACCGTAGCCAATAGCTACTGAAACCGTATTATCAGCTTGGCCCGGCTGGACTAAGACCGGCAATTCCATCGATTTACCACCTACCGAAACTGTTACCAGATCATTCTGCGCAACGTCCATGTCATTGGCAGTCTTCTGCGATAGAGCGGCATAATTATCCCAGCACGCTTTCGTCACGGGGTCAGGCAATTCCTGTAACCATGGGTTATTTGCCATCGTACCAGTGCCGATGGCTAACTTCTCATAGAGTGCCAACTCCATACCCGTCGTTGGCTTATAACGCTGAGCAATACCGGATGCCGCCTGCGTCATGTTTCCAGTGAACACAACCGCGCCAGCAACAGGTTGGCTTGCAGTTGGTTCAAACACGCCATCATGCAGGTATTTGATCCAGAATGAGTCGAATGAATCAAAACCGGTGGCCTGTGGATAGTACGTGGTGCGACAAAAATTTTTCAGGTACGTCTGATAGTCGTTCGGCTGGCCAGCCCATGCAAGCATACTGGACTGGAACTGGCGAGTCTTGAAAATGTGGGTAATGGCGGGCTGAGTAATGCTGTAAAATCCTTGCTTCGGCTCAGCATCATTCCAACACTCCAAATAGTGCGGAGCAGGCGTAATGTACTTAGAGAGGGAAGCTGTTTCGTCGGCGCGATCCGCAAACGAAACGGACAGTGCTATTTTGGGTAACACCTCAGCAAGTTCGGCACCGCGCGGATGGTCGTAAACCGGATTGGCACCAAAGAAAAGTACGGCACCTACACGACCGGATTTAGCCTCGTCAATGAACGCATTCATCTGACGGTCGTTGCCTTGGCGGTAGTTGATCGGTGTATTTAAGTCAATTGTTGACCCATAACTACCCAGCAAACTGTTCAGTGCGTTCACAACCGTCTGCACGTTTGGGTCGTTGGAACCCGAAACCACCAGCGCACTACCCCGTGAACGAACCAGATCTGTGGCTGCCTTATTCAGATTCTCGACAGTAACGGCTGGTGCGATGATTGCCGTACCCCCCAACTTAGCCGCGACTTTGTTGTACAGGGCGGTAACGACCAACCCCTCCTGCGACGGCTTAATAGCCGTGCGGTAGTCAGCGTTGGCCCCCGTCATTGACATACCCGTCTCAAACTGATAGTGCCGCGACATCGTCTTTTTGCCACCGCCCACGGCACCAATCTTGCGCCCCTGTGCGTACGGTCGCATAAACTCGATAGGAGCTACCCATGTGCCCAGAAAATCAGCGTTGATACTGACAATCGTGCTGGCTTTGCTAAAATCGTAGGAAGGAATGACTGCTCTCCCAAACGATGTTTGGTTGGCCTGCACCATGCCAAACGCCGAATTTGCGTCGTACATGATGTGCTGAGCAGTTGGATACTTAGTAATGAAGTTGACTATTACCGCTTTAGTAGCCGGGCTAAGAATGGTGGACGTAATAATGCGGATAGCTCCACCACGTGACGATGTAGACGTGAGTTGATTGACAATCTCCCGATCAGCAGTAGCCCAGTCAATGACCGTTTTCCCCCGACGCGGACCATTCAATTTGTCAATATCGTACAAAGATAATATAGAGGCCTGAACGCGGGCCGTCGTCCCTCCCATTGAGATACTCGACAGGGGATTTCCTTCGATCTTAATTGGCCGTCCCTCGCGAGTCTCGACCAATATAGCAGCGTAATCACCACCATCGGTGTAAGTAGACGCGTAATAATCCGAGATAGATGGGAACGTATGCTCTGGCTTATTGAGATAAGTCGTTGCATGGCGAACTGGTGTCTCACATGAAGCCAACGAAACAGCAGCCATGCCAAAACCCATTACTTTTAAAAAATCGCGACGCTTGGGGTCCGAACCACCAGGCAGGCCATCAAGGTCATTTGGCAACTCGCTTGGATCAGGGTTTGCGAACTCGCTGTTTGCGTTCTTAACAAATGCAGCATCATTGCGTAGCTCTTCGGCTCCCTTCCAATAGCGCTTGTTTACAGTTTCCATGCGTTGTATTTATGAATGAACAGCGGCTTTCACTTGGGGATGCCGGTCAATTCTGATTGCCTGAACCAGTGTGCACAACTTCTTCGCACAGTAGGGTTCGTTCGGGCGGCTTCAGTCAAATTTAGTAGTGACATTTGGAGCACTCCAGGCCACCGATGTTCGCTACCTTGAGCGGTTCTTTGCTTTCCTTCCGGTGTAATGCCACGAGCTTGTCGTAATACGCATTGTCCTTGGTGTTTACCTCCGTTTTGCGGTGGCAGTCGATGCACCATCCCATCGTTAGTGACGAACGCTGCTCTACTACTTCCATTTTCTCGATCTCACCGTGGCAGGTAGTGCATTGTACGTTGCCCACGTTCACGTGCTGCGCGTGGTTGAAATAAGCTAAGTCAGGCAGGTTGTGAACACTCACCCACTCGATTGGCCGATTTTGCTCGATGGCCGCGTAAATCTTCTGAATCTCCGGCGACTCTTTCTTGATGACCCCGTGGCAGTTCATGCAAATGTTGGCGGCTGGGATGGTAGCCTGCTTTCCTTTGTTAACTCCGGTGTGGCAGTAATTGCAGTCAATCTTATACTGACCTGCGTGAAGTTTGTGCGAATAAGCGATGGGCTGCTTCGGTGCATAACCCTGCTGAATACCTATACCGTAAGCACCGTCGAGGGTGGCTTTGGTGGCGACCAACATAAAAACCCAGATGGCTATTGACCGAAGCGTGGGGTTATTAAACGCGCTGGACAATCCTTCTTTCACCCGTTGGGCAAGCGGGGCGGGTGCCTGTCCACCATCAGGCGTGGCACTAATGGGCGTCATCGCCTTCGACAAGATCGTTACAATGGCCAACAGTACACCAAGCACCAGCAACATTATTACCAGCAACGCAACCAGCACGAAGGTAAATAACTCTGACGGACCTGAAGCAAAAGCACCACCATTCTCGGCTGATGCACCCCCACCACCACGTTCCTGCGCCTTGCCAGCACCGCCTACGACTGCCTGAGCAGGTGCACTGGACTGATCGATGTAAGCCAAAATACCATCAATGTCCCCATCTGTCAGGTTTGGGTAATTCGGCATTTGAATCTTCTGGAACTTATTGAAGACTTGAGCAGCATACGGATCACCCGTAGCGATTACCGCGCTGGAGTTACGAATCCATTTGTGCAGCCACTCTTTGCCCGGCGTCCGCACCTGGACACCTTTGAGACCCGGCCCCACAACAACTTCTTCGGTTACTGCGTGGCATTGAGCACAGTTGTTTGTAAAAAGAACTTTCCCTTTCTCTGCATCGCCACCACCCGTTGCAACCGGAGTAGCCATAGCCGGACCTCCACCTCCTGCGGCAACGGAATCCTGAGCGTTAACTTGAGCACTGTTCACAAACAGCGCCAACGATAGGGCCAAAGACCCGCAAAAGTTGAGTAAGCGACTCATTTTGTGACGTTTATTTATCAAATTGATCAACATAATTACCACTGAATTATCATTGGCCCACAAAAGTACGACACGATTGCTGGATAGGCAAAAATCAATGTTTAGTAATTTTTTAACCCCAATTTAAGGCCTGTCAGTTCCTTAGATGCAGACATTATCTGGTTTGTTTTGCCCTGATAACGATTTGTTTGCAGCCTTGTTTGGGAAAAGAAAAAAGCGGTTCGAGCGAACCTTTTAGGAAAATAGAGTAACAGCAAACGACTTGAGATAGCCGTCAATCCTTACTCTGGTACAGAAAATTCTTTTCTCTGACTGTCAGGCAGTTAGTTGCTGTATTAGACTTTTTTATAAAACTCTGGCAGAAGAAACTGGCAAAGGCAGGTAGTCAGGCTAAAATAGGACGCACGATTTTGCCATGAACGTCGGTCAAGCGAAAGTTACGGCCCTGAAACGGATAAGTTAACTCCTTGTGATGCAGACCCATCAAATGCAGAATGGTGGCCTGTAGATCATGAACATGGACTTTATCCTTCACGCCGTAATACCCGATTTCGTCGGTCTCGCCGAATGAAAAACCGCGTTTTACACCCCCCCCCGCCAACCACATCGTAAAGGCTTCCTTGTGGTGGTCACGGCCTTTGAAGGGGGCTTTCTTGCCGCCCCGGTTTTCGGCCATCGGTGTCCGGCCAAACTCGCCCCCCCACACCACGAGCGTATCATCCAGTAGTCCGCGCTGCTTCAGGTCAAGCAGCAGGGCCGACGTAGCCTGGTCCGTTTCGCGACAGCGGTTTACAAATCCAATTTCGAGGGCTTCGTTTTGATTGCTGCCGTGGGTGTCCCAGTCGGCATGATAAAGTTGTATGAACCGAACTCCGCGTTCGGCTAATCGACGGGCCAGCAGGCAGTTGTTGGCAAATGACGACTCACCGGGCGTGGTGCCGTAAAGCTGATGAATGTAAGCGGGTTCGTGCTGAATATCCATCGCATCGGGCACGGTCGTCTGCATCCTGAACGCCATTTCATACTGCTCGATGCGGGCCATGATTTCAGGATCGCCGACTTCGTCGTATTCGGCCTGATTGATGGCATCGATGGTTTGGATAGCGGCCTTACGCAGATCACGCGAAACCCCCGGCGGATCGCTTAGGTACAACACGGGGTCACCTTGGGTACGGCACTGAACACCCTGAAACTGCGACGGCAAGAATCCGCTGCCCCAGATGCTCTTACCCGCACTCGGGATGGCATCGCCCGACGCCAATACCATAAAGCCGGGCAGGTTCTCATTTTCGCTCCCCAATCCGTACGTCACCCACGAGCCAAAACTGGGCCGACCTGAGCGGGGGCTTCCCGTATGCAGAAATAACTGCGCCGGGGCATGGTTAAATTCATCGGTGTGCATTGCCCGTAAAAACGTTACCTCGTCGACAACCTGCTGAAAGTAAGGCAGATGATTAGACACGGTCGAGCCGGTCTGTCCGTATTTCCCGAACGTTGCGTAAGGTCCGAGCATTTTGGGTGTACCGACGATGAACGCAAATCGCTTACCCTCCAGCAGCGACGGTGGACAGTCAAGTCCGTCTAACCGTTGCAATGTCGGTTTGTGCTCAAACAATTCCAACTGCGAGGGTGCTCCGACCATGTGCAGAAAAATAACCCGCTTTGCCTTTGGTGCAAAGTGCGTCAGCATATTCAGCGCGTCGTCGGGTTTAGTGGTCCCGGAACCAGCCCCCAGCCGGTCACAGCTCATCATCGACCCCAACGCCATGGCACCCACGTTGGTCACGCAACGTTGCAAAAAGTGCCGCCGACGCATGGAATCGGCCTGCGTTTGGGCTAAGATGTCGAGTAGGTTTTTCATCTTATTCTTTCGTAATAGCTTCGTCCAAGTTCAAGATAACGTTGGCCGTAGCAGTCAGGGCGGCTAACTCGGGCGATGGAATGAGCGTTTTCAGCATGATGGATTCTCGGGCGGCAGTCGGGCTTTTTCGGTAATGCTGAAGCGACTGCTGATAGTAACGTATCAATAACTTCTCTTTCCTGTCCGACAACGGAGCACCCAATAGCAACTGCCCACCAGCTCGGATGGCCTTCACCGGGTTTCCTCCGCCCGCCCGCTGCATCCGGCTGGCCAATGCCTGCGCGGCTTCCCAGTAGACGGGGTCATTGAGCGTCACTAATGCCTGTAGAGGGGTATTGGTCCGCACCCGGCGCGACACGCACAGTTCGCGGCTGGGACTATCGAAGGTCGTGAATGACGGATACGGGCTGGATTTTCGCCAGAAAGTATAAATCGCCCGCCGATACCGGTCCGGCCCCTCGGCGGCCTTCCACTTCATCACATTACGAATTACCTGCCAGACACCATCGGGTTGCGGGGGCATCACGGGTGGTCCGTACATCGTTGGCGTGAGCAACCCGCTGACACTCAACGCCTGATCGCGGACTTGCTCGGCCGTGAGCCGAACGCGCGGCCCACGCGCCAGCAGGCGGTTTTGCGAATCCTTTTCCCGCAACGCAGGCGTCATCACCGACGATTGCCGGTAGGTGGCCGACAGCACTAACTCGCGCAGGATTTTCTTAACGCTCCAGCGATACTGATCCCGAAAACGCAGGGCTAAGTAGTCCAGCAGTTCGGGGTGGCTCGGTTTGGCTCCCTGTGTGCCAAAGTCCTCGACGGTTTCGACCAGACCAAACCCGAACAACTGCTCCCAGAACCGGTTCACCAGCACGCGGGCCGTGAGCGGATTATCGGCACTGACGATCCAGCGGGCCAGATCGAGCCGATTGTTTTGCCGACGGACAACGGTCGAACGGGCGTATTTCGTGAGTGACTGCGGCAAACCGGGCCGGACGACATCGCCGGGAACGAGCCAGTTGCCCCGTACAAACACGTGCGTCGTCCGGCTGCTGTCGGCAGCTAACTCCTGCATAACGGGCATCTTCACCGGACGCAGTCGGGCGGGCAGCGAGTCGGTTGGCCAGGTTTGAGCCAATGGTAGCGTCTTAAAGAATGAGGCTAATTCCTGTTGTTGAAACGAGGTTTGTGCCCGAATCGTCGGCCGGTCGTCGGGTTTGTCAGCATCGGCAGTGTTGTTGAAATAAGCAGCCAATTGGTAATATTCTTTGTGACGGATCGGGTCGTACGGGTGCGTATGGCACTGCACACAGCCGATGGTTGTTCCCTGCCACACCTCGAAGGTCGTGTTTACGCGGTCGAGCACAGCTACCGTTCGAAACTCCTCATCGTCGGTGCCGCCCTCGTCGTTGCTCATCGTGTTGCGGTGGAATGCCGTCGCAATCAACTGATCCGCATTTGCGTTTGGCCGGGCCACGCCTGGCAACAAATCACCTGCTAACTGCTCAACGGTGAAACGGTCGAACGGCATGTCCTCGTTAAACGCGTTGATGACCCAATCGCGGTAGGGCCAGATTGTCCGCGCTCTGTCTTTCTGGTACCCCTGCGAATCGCCATACCGGGCCAGGTCGAGCCACAAAGCTGCCCATCGCTCCCCAAAATGAGGTGATTGCAACAACCGGTCAACCGCTTTTTCGTAGGCATCGGATGACTTATCACGCTGAAAAGCCGCCTGTTCATGGTCGGTTGGGGGCAGGCCGGTGAGGTCGAGACTAACGCGCCGGAGCAACGTGGCGCAGTCAGCTTCGGGCGAGGGCATCAACCCCTCACGGTCCAGCCGGTCATACACAAACGCGTCGATGGGTGTTTTAACCCAGTCCGCATGGACACCGGGCACGGGTTGCGGTTTCGGTGGCACATACGCCCAATGATCTTCCCAGTTTGCACCCTGAGCCACCCATTTTTTTATGAGATCAACTTGGTCCGGCGTCATCGGGTCGCCGTTGAGCGGCATCCGTTCGTCGGGGTCAGCGTGTTCGAGCCGGGCAATCAATTCGCTCTCCTCGGGATGGCCGGGCACGATGCAGCGTTTGCCGGACTTACCCGCCTTGAGTGCTTCGTCGCGAAACAGCAGACTGACGCCCCCCGCCTGCTTCACCCCCCCGTGGCACCGCAGGCAACTGGCGTTCAGCAACGGCCGGATTTGGGTATTGAAATCAATCGGCCCATTGGCGGTGCGACACTGGAACGTCACTAAACCCGCCCAGCCCAGCAGAGCGATGGAAAGCAACTTTAGCGACGTTGACCATTGACGTTGAGCAGATTGCATATCTGTGGACTGAGAAACTGAGACTTGTTGAAACGTATTCAACGAGCATTTAAAAGGTAACAGTGTATGAGTTCTACCATTGACGGATTACCGCAAAACACTGGTCGTCAGCCTGAACTCTTTCGTTTCGGGCTGACGGCCAGTATTATTTCAAACCAGCAAGGTCTTCAGCACCTCATAGGTTTTGGCTACAAGTGGATTGCTTCGCCGTAGGCCGCTTCGGTAGCGTCTTTAATGGCTTCCGACATGGTTGGGTGCGGGTGAACGGTCTTCAGAATTTCCTCGGCGGTTGTTTCGAGGGCACGGGCGGCCACAACCTCAGCAATCATTTCCGTTACGTTCGTGCCGATCAGGTGCGCCCCCAGAAACTCGCCGTACTTGGCGTCGAATATTACCTTCACGAATCCTTCCGGCACACCACCCGCTTTGGCCTTTCCCGACGCTGTGAACGGAAATTTTCCGACTTTAAGCTCATAACCAGCCTCGCGGGCGGCTTTCTCGGTGTAACCGACTGAGGCAATTTCGGGTATGCAATACGTGCAACCCGGTATGTTGTTGTAGTTCAGCGGCTGAACGTGCGGCTGCCCGGCTATTTTCTCGACGCAAATGATGGCTTCAGCGGAGGCTACGTGCGCCAAAGCTTGTCCTTTCGTCACGTCGCCGATGGCGTAATAGCCTTCGATGTTGGTTCGGTAATAATCGTCCGTCACAATCTTACCCTTGTCGACACCAATACCAACGTCTTCCAGACCGATGTTCTCGATGTTGGCCGCAACGCCCGCTGCCGACAGCACGATTTCGGCATCGAAGGTTTTCTCGCCGTCCGGTGTCTTCACGTACACTTTGCAGCC
>JAYTAC010000050.1:0-5342 GCA_043737755.1 Spirosoma sp. | reverse complement strand
CAATTCCGCACCGGCTTCCCGCCCGTAAGCAGGCTTTGAATCCGCTCCAGCGTTTTCTTCTCGCCCGTCAGCGACAGGAAGGCTTCACGTTCCAGATCAAGCAGGTATTGCTCCGACACGACCTGGGGTGAGGTCAAATCACCCCCGCAGATGACGTAGGCCAACTTATCGGCAATTTTCATGTCGTGGTCCGAGATGTAGCGGCCCATGCGCATGGATGCCAAACCGGCTTTGAACAGCGCAATGCCGGTTCGTCCCTGCACTTTGATATCCGTCCGCATTTTGGGTTGCGTGTAGCCATTGTCGGCCAATTCGAGGGATGCTTGCTTGGCTTCGGCAATCAGACGGCTGCGGTTCAGCACGATCTGATCGGTGGCGCGGAGGTAGTTCATCTCGCGGGCTTCCTGCGCCGAGGTCGACACTTTCGCCGTGGCGATGTTCATGAATATAGTTTGCAGAATGTTCAGTTCCGGGTCGCCCGTCTGGTACAGGTCCGACGCGCGGGCCGCCATTTCTTTGGTGCCGCCCCCGGCTGGAATCAGGCCGACGCCCACTTCGACCAAGCCGATGTAGCTCTCGGCGTGGGCCACGGCGCGGTCGGCGTGAAGCACCGCTTCGCAGCCACCGCCCAGCGTGAGCGTATGCGGGGCCACCACCACCGGAATAGCCGAATAGCGCAGGCGCATGATGAGTTTCTGGAACTGCGCAATCATCAGGTTGACCTCGTCAAACTCCTGCTCGACCGCGTACATAAACAGCGTTCCGAGGTTAGCCCCCGCCGAAAACGCTTCCGTCGAATCATTCCCGACCACTAATCCCCGGAAGTCCTTCTCGGCTAAGTTGATGGCTTTAGTCAGTCCCTCTGATACTTCGGTGCCGAAGGTGTTCATCTTGCTGCGGAACTCCAGATTCAGGATGCCGTCGCCGATGTCGTAGATGGCCGACCCCGCGTTTTTCCAAACCAGACCGTTGCTCAGATTCTCTAAGATCGTGAACTGCTCCACGCCCGGAATGGCCTTATAACTCTTCGTCGGGATGTCGTAATAGTGGCGTTTCCCGCCGTCGACTTTATAAAACTGATCGAAACCGGCATCGAGCATTTCGTAGACCCACGGCGCGGGTTTCTGGTCCTGCGCTTCAATCATCGTCAGCCCTTCCCGAACGCCAATCGCGTCCCACGTCTCAAACAGGCCCAACTGCCAGCCAAAACCGGCCGTGATAGCCGTGTCGATGCGGTAGAGTTCGTCCGCTATTTCGGGGATGCGATACGTAGCGTAGGTGAAGCCATCGGCAAAGGTCCGGCGGTAGAATTCGCCTGCTTTGTCCTGACCCGCTACGAGCACCGGGAAGCGTTTTTTCAGGCTGTCGATTGCTTTCGTGCTTTCCAGCGTGCCAAACTTGATTTTTTGCGATGGCTTATACTCGAACGTCTTCAAGTCGAGGGCTAAGATTTCGGTTTTGCCATTGGCGTCCTTCGATTTTTTGTAGTAACCCTGTCCGGTTTTGTCGCCGAGCCATTTGTTCTCCATCAGCTTCTGCACCGATGCGGGCAACTCAAACGACAACCGGGCTTCGTCATGCTCCATTCTGACGAGGTTACCCGCTACGTTCACCGTCGTATCCAATCCAACCACGTCCGACAATCGAAACGTCCCTGACTTTGGCCGACCCACCACCGGGCCGGTCAGTTTATCCACTTCCTCCACCGTCAGGCCCATGTCTTCGGCCACGCGGATGGTTTGAATCAGCGACTGAATGCCAAGCCGGTTGGCAATGAAACCGGGCGTGTCTTTGCAGAGCACCGTCGTTTTGCCGAGGTATAAATCGCCGTAGTTCATCAGGAAATCGACCACGGCGGGGTCCGTATCGGGGCCGGGGATAATCTCCAGCAGACGCAGGTAGCGGGGCGGGTTGAAAAAGTGCGTACCGCAGAAGTGCCGCCGGAAATCATCGCTTCGGCCTTCGGTGAGCAGGTGCATTGGAATGCCCGACGTGTTGGAGGTGATGAGCGTACCCGGTTTGCGAAACTGCTCCACGCGCTCATAAACCGACCGTTTGACGTCTAATCGTTCCACGACTACCTCGATCACCCAGTCGTATCCGGCAATGTCTCTGAGGTTGTCGTCGAAATTGCCCAGCTTGACGCGCTCGGCGAACTTAGTCCCGTAGAGCGACGCCGGACTGGCTTTGAGCATCGCCTGAAACGCGTCGTTGACGATCCGGTTTCGCACGGTGGGGCTGTCGGTGGTAAGACCCTTCGCCTGTTCGGCCAGATTCAGCTCTTTCGGAACGATGTCCAGCAGGAGCACGTCGGCACCGATGTTGGCGAAGTGGGCCGCGATGCGCGATCCCATAATGCCTGATCCCAGCACGGCTACGCGCCGGATGGTCCGGTTTTTCAGGGTGGTTTTGGGTTTTTCTACTGTTGCTTCCATAATTGAAAAATAGCACGCGGATCGAGCGGGTTAATGCGGATCAGCGCAGATCAAATTAAGATTTGTGCTGATCCGCATCAATCCGCATACCTATCATTTTTGATTTTGGTTGATTCTCCACATCGCCTGAGTCTTTGGATCATCCAGTGGCGAGTTTCGGCATTATGGTGGTTATAGGCTATTGATTCAGTCTACTGTCAACTCTTCCGGCTCACCCGCTTTGATCTTGGCGTTTTCCTCTTCCACGATCCGGTTAATGTCCTTCATCACTTCGATGAACGTGACGAGTTTGTCGAGTGGAATGCGTTCGCGGATCATGTTGTTGAACTGAATGACGCCCTCGCGGGCCATCTCGCGTTTCTCGCGGCCCGTTTCGGTGAGATAAATGCGCACAAAGCGTTTGTCGTGCCCGTCCACTTCACGCCGAATCAGGCCGCGCTCTTCCAAACTCTTCAGCATCCGCACCAACGAACGCGGTTCCATGCCCAGCAACGGCCCGATTTTGGTCGCTGGGGTACCTTCGTCTGAATCGATGTTGAGCAGCACGTAACCAATCGCCATTGTCAGGTCGTAGCGGGCTGCGTAGGCGTTGTACATGCGTGAAATGGCGTGCCAGCCCCATTTTATGTGAAAGTCAACTGTTTTCTCTTTTTTCATAACAGGTGTCGCCAAACTCATGTTAGCCCGGTAAATCTACCATTTTTTCAGAGTGCATACGGTCTTATTCCGCCAGTAGTTTATCCACCAACCGGTTGAACTCATCCACGTACTGATCGTAGTATTTGCCCGTGCCGGGACCGCTGAAGCCGGTGTGAATATGGCGCACCTGCCTTTTTTTGTCCACAAAAATTGTGGTTGGGAAAGCGACGACGGCGTTCAGGTCGGGCAAGGCTCGGCTGGCTTGTGCTTTGTCGTTCGTACCGGCCAGCACAACGGGGTAGTCGATTTTGAAGCGTTCTTTCATCCGCTCGATCTTCGGCCCCGACACGGCCATCTCCGGTGACCGCTCGAAGGCTAATCCCAGCACTTCGACGCCCCGGCTTCGGTTTCGTTTGTACCACGGACTCAAAAAGTTGGTTTCATCCATGCAGTTGGGGCACCAAGATCCCAGAATTTGCACTATTGTCACCTTGTTTTTGAAACGCGGGTCGGTGAGCGAAACGGTTTTGCCCGGTCGGTATCGCACCGGCGCTCCAGCCGGTGCGCCGGTGCGATACCGGTCGCTACGGTTGGGTTCGGGAAACGAGACGTTGAGTGTTTTGGCTCCCGGCTTCAGATAGGTCAGCGTGGCCGGATCAGGCAGTTTAGCGTTGGGGTCGAGCCGGGCTGTCCACGATTCGTAGCCCGACACGCCCGACCAGAATCCGCCCGTGAGCGTTTTAGTGACCGGGTCATGTTTAGCTTTGAACAGAAATAAGTGCGATCCGTCGAAACACGACAAGAACAGGCTGTCACCCACGACGCTGCCGTCTAAGTAGCGGTAATCACCGGTGGGTGTCAGGAACGTACCCGTCAGGCGGTTGCCGCTTTGTTTGAACACACCCACCGCATCAGTTGAGTCAACCCGGCCGGTTTTGCTGTCGAAGTCGGTTGCCCAGTTGCCGGTCAGGTTGACAGTTGGAGCTTTGCCTTCCGGCGTGAACCGATGTGTCTGGCCCAGTTGAGCACTGAATGGCAAACGCATCGTCTGCTGCGCCGTCCTGCGCCAACGCCATTCGCCCCGCAGTGTATTCACCGGTACGCCGGCGCGGCCGGGTACATTCCCATCTATCTTTGCAACCAGTTCCGACTCGAACAGGGCCATCGGAATTCGGATTGAGTCGCCTTGTACGGTAGCGGGGTCCATCGGTAGCCGCTCATTACCGTTGAGTGCGAAGACGGTGTACGCGCCCGGCTTGTTGGCCACCGGCTGAATGTCCAGTCCGAACGGTAGTTCCCCCCCTCGGGTTTTTAGAACAGCCCGGTAGATGCCGGGTTTAACCGTGGCCGGGGCTGATTGGCCCGAGCAGGCCGCCGGTAACATCAGCAGCCCGATGGTTGCGAGATAGAGGATTTTTTTCATGTTAAAAATTAACGGCCACCCCACAAGGTTAGTTTCTCCATGAGTAATTACCACGAACCTGTTCTTCTGCAACCCTGCATCGACGGACTGAACCTCACGCCCGGCGGCATCTACATCGACGTTACGTTTGGTGGGGGCGGCCACAGCCGCGAGATACTAAACCAGCTTCAGCCGGGGCCGGACTCGGCGGGCCGGTTGTTTGGTTTTGATCAGGATGCCGATGCCCGCGCCAACGCAGCCGCCCTGAACGACCCGCGCCTGACGTTCGTGGCGTCGAACTTCCGGAATCTCAAACGGTACATACGGCTTTACAAAATAGACCAAGTCGACGGTATTTTAGCCGACCTCGGCATCTCGTCGCACCAGATCGACACGCCCGAACGCGGTTTTTCGACCCGCTTCGACGCCGACCTCGACATGCGCATGAATCAGCAGGGCGACCGCACCGCCCGGCAGGTCGTCAACGACTATACCGAAGCCGATTTGCACCGGATTCTGGGCATGTACGGCGAAGTAACAAACGCTAAAACGCTGGCGGCTGCCATCGTATCGGCCCGCTCGAACCAGCCGCTGAAAACCGTCAACGATCTGAAAGCAGTGTTGCAGCGATACGCCCCGCGCGGCAAAGGAAACAAGTACTCGGCGCAGGTGTTTCAGGCCTTGCGCATCGAGGTGAATGAAGAGTTGCAGGCGTTGGAAGAGTTTCTGGAACAAGTGCCCGACGTGCTGAAACCGGGCGGACGGCTGGTGGTTTTGGCCTATCACTCGCTCGAAGACCGGTTGGTCAAGAATTTTATCAACAAAGGGAAATTTCAGGGGGATGTCGAAAAGGACCTGTACGGCAA
>JAYTAC010000049.1:0-5344 GCA_043737755.1 Spirosoma sp. | reverse complement strand
TGGCGTGGAGTGCCTGCCGGGGAATGAGTTTGAACGCATTTTCGACGAACGTCTTGTACGTACCGTTGGGCATACCGCGCACAATGCGATCACCACCGTACATGGCATCGTTGAACAGCGGATGGCCGATATGCTTGAAATGCGCCCGAATCTGGTGGGTCCGGCCGGTCTCTAAGTTGCACTGCACCAACGACACGTAGCGCATCGGTTCCAGCGTTTTGTAGTGCGTGATGGCCCATTTACCTTTGGCTTCATCGTCGTAGATGGCCTGTACTTTCCGGTCTTTCAACGCCCGGCCAATGTAGCCGGTGATGGTGCCGTCGGCCGGTTCGGGAACGCCCCAGACGAGCGCGTTGTAAGTTCGTTCGATGCTGTGGTCGAAAAACTGCCGGGCCAAGTGCGTCATGGCGAACTCAGTTTTGGCAATCACCATCAGCCCCGACGTGTCCTTATCGATGCGGTGAACCAATCCCGGCCGTGCCTCACCGTTGCGGCCCGTGGGCAGGTTATCGAAGTGGTAGACGAGGGCGTTGAGCAGCGTACCGTCCCAGTTGCCGTGGGCGGGGTGGACCACCATACCGGGTGCTTTGTTGAGCACCAGCACGTCGGCGTCCTCGAAAACAATGTCGAGCGGGATGTTTTCGGGCTTGATGTCGGTGTCGCGGGGCGGGTGCGGCAGCGCCACCGTGATCACGTCCAACGGCCTGATTTTGTAGCTGGCTTTGGTGGGGCCGTCGTTCACCCGCACCGATTCGGATTCGATACCGGCCTGTAGTTTGGTGCGCGTGGCGTTTGGCAGCCGGTCCATCAGAAACCGGTCGACCCGCAGCGGGCTTTGCCCTTTGTCGACCACAATGCGGTGGTGTTCGTATAATTCGTCGTCTCCCTCTAAAATTTCGTCGCGTTCGTCCGTCACAAATAGTCCTGATTAACGCAGATTTGAGCCGTCAACCAAGTCACGAAGATACGACATGCCCGACATAACGCAGCAGTTCGCCCGAGTCGCGGCTCAGTCGCCGGTTCAGTTTTTGCCCGATCCATTTCCCGAACCCATGCCGATCCGGCTTTACCTGAAGCGCGATGATCTGCTGCACCCATTGGTGTCGGGCAACAAATGGCGCAAGCTGAAATATAACCTGCTGGCAGCACGGGAACAGGGATATCAGACGCTGCTGACCTTCGGCGGGGCTTATTCCAATCACCTGTACGCCACAGCCGCAGCCGGGCGGGTCTTCGGGTTCAGCACCATCGGTATTGTGCGAGGTGAAGAACTCCGCAATGCGCCGTTAAATCCAACATTGACGTTTTGCCGCTCCTGCGGGATGCAGTTGCGTTTCGTGAGCCGGGGCGAATACCGGCAAAAAGATGATCCGGCGTTTCTGACCCACCTGATCGACCAGTTTGGACCGTGCTACGTCATCCCCGAAGGCGGCACCAACGAATTGGCCATTCGCGGCACGGCCGAGATTATGCCGGAGATCATTGTGCAGTTAGGCCGCACCCCGGACTACGTTTGCTGCGCCGTCGGAACGGGGGGTACGGTAGCGGGACTCGCCCAAACGGCCCCGCCCGAAACCAACGTACTGGGGTTTCTGAGCCTGAAAGCCGCCGACTTCCAACTACCCGAACCGGCTAACTACCAGATCGAAACGGCGTATCACTTTGGTGGCTACGCCAAAACCACGCCCGAACTCCTCGATTTCATCCGCTCGTTTGAGCAAAGGACTACTGTTTTGATCGAGCAGGTGTACACGGGAAAGATGCTGTATGGAATCTACGATCTCGCCCGGCGGGGCCGCTTCCCCGATGGAGCAACGGTGGTGGCGGTGCACACGGGCGGGCTACAGGGGCGGAGTGGGGCGTTGTAAACTGCGGATGTGTTACGCCCTGAAAATCAGTTTTATACAAGCCAATGGAGGACAAACCCGGTTAGATAGCAGTGAATTTTGCTTTGCACTATAGCTGTTCAATCGACTGTCGACAGCTTTTCGCGCCACCAACAGTTACTGCTCTCTCCCATGAAAACAACTCTGATTTACGTACTGACATTTAGCATGATGCTTGGCTTCGCCCCGGTCAAACGAATTGGCGTTTTCCAGCGCAGCGCAGACATTGGCAACCCAAAAATGACCGGATCAGCCCGGTTCGATAAACGGGCGAAAACGTACACCCTGACCGGGGCGGGCTACAACGTCTGGTTTGCCCGCGACGAATTCCAGTACCTGTTCCGAAAAATGGACGGCGATTTCACCGTCACCGCCGACTTTGCCTTCGTCGGCTCCGGCACCGATCTCCACCGGAAAGTGGGCTGGATGGTGCGGGAGTCGCTCGATGAGGATGCTTCCCACGTCAGCGCGGTGAGCCACGGCGATGGCCTGACGGTGCTGCAATGGCGGGTGGCAAAAGGAGCCGCCATGCGCGACCCGCAGGACGAGATTTTCAGCCCCGAAAAGACCGTGCAGACTATGCAGTTAGAGCGAAAAGGCACCACCTACACCATGCGCACGGCAAAGAAAGGCGTTGACCTACAGACCGTTGGTTCGCACGAGATGACTAACCTGTCGGGCGAGGTGCTGGTCGGCCTGTTTATCTGCTCGCACAACGCCGACAGAGTCGAAGAAGCCACCGTAAGCAACGTTCGGATTGATCGGGGGAGGTAGGTGTTTGTGAAGAATGGTTTTGATGCGTGACGAAAAGAATAGGCGGGGCTGAAACTATGGCTACTTTTGGACTCCCCCAACTGCCCGTTCAGTGCTCACCGTCGACAACCTCATCAAAGCGTATAACGGCCGTACCATCCTGACCGTGCCGACGCTGCATCTGCCCGCTGGCATTCACTACTTCCGGGGTGGCAATGGTTCGGGCAAAACCACGTTTTTTCGCGCTGTGGCGGGTCTACTGCCATTTACCGGGCAGATTACCCTCGATGATCGCTACGAAATCAACCGCGACCCGGTGGCCTACCGGATGCGGGTCAACTACGCCGAAGCCGAGCCACTTTACCCCGCTTTCCTGACCGCCCGCGACCTCGCCGGATTTGTCGGTCAAGCCAAACAGGCACCCGCCGGTCAGGTCGATGCATTAGCTGAAACGCTCGGTGTAACGGCGTTCTGGACCCAGCCCACGGGGACGTACTCGAGCGGAATGCTCAAGAAACTGTCGTTGCTGCTGGCCCTGCTTGGCAAACCCTGGTTGGTGCTGCTGGACGAACCGCTGACAACGCTGGACGTAGCAACGGCTACCCGGCTGTTCGATCTTGTTCGGCAACTCCGCACCGGGCAGGATGTGTCTTTCTGGATCACCTCGCACCAGGACGTCAGCCTGACCGGTCTTGAGATCACCAGCATCCATCAGGTAGGCGACGGCGGTATCACTCCCCTACCCTGACGCGGCTATGCTGACTACGCTCCATCGCCTGCTCGTTCTGCCGTTCTACGTTCGCAGCGCCGGTACGTTCGCCGTCGTGTTCTACTTCGCGTTCGGGTTTATGCGCCCAATGGATCACGAAGCACTCATTACGGCCACATTGGGTTCGCCATTTCTGCTGGGGCTGTTTGTGTTGGTGTGGTCACTGTACACGGCCCGAACGGTCAGTTTCATCCGGGGACAATTAGCCGCCCCGGAGCTCCTGTTTCTGCAAACGTTTCGCTTGGTGCCGCCCCGAACGCGGTGGTTTTACTGGTTCGTACTGTGTATTCAACTGCTGACACCCGTGATTTTATATGCGGGCTGGATGGTAGCGCGGGCCGTGCATTACCAGACGTGGGGAACGCTCGTGGTAATTCTATTAATCGTGCCGGGACTGATCCTAGCAGGTGTTGCAGGGGCTGACTACCGGATGCGGCACCACGCTCCCGACTTGCTTCGGTTGCCCCAAGTGAACATACGGTTGCCCTACCCATTGTTTTTTCCGACGTACTGGCTCCGGCACGAACCGCTGTCGCTGCTGCTGACCAAGCTGATTTCGGGCGGGCTGCTGGTGGGCATTTGCCGACTCTATCCCACCGACGACTACGACCAGCGACTCCTGCTGATTGGCCTGATGCTGGCCATCATCACGCATTCGCAGGTGGGGCGGCAACTCAGCGCGTTCGAGCATCGCTACCTCTTGCTGCTGCCCAACCTGCCGCTGTCCGTAGCGCAACGTTTCGGTCGGTACGCGCTAATTTACGGCCTTATCTGGCTTCCTGAAGGCCTGATTCTGCTGCGCAACTGCCCAACCGATGTTTCACTCATCTACATCACCGGACTTTGGCTGACGGGCTGGGGCTGGCTGCTGTTGCTGCACGGCCTGGGCTACGGTCGCGACGTGCCGCCGGAACGCTGGCAGACCGTCGTGTTTGCGGCCTTCATTGGCGGCTTGTTGGCCATCATGTTCGGTCTGCCGATGGTAGCATGGGGACTGGTTGGGTGGCTGGGAGCCATCGGATTAACCAGGTCATTGCGACACAGTCAGCGACGCAAAAAAGGGTCGGCAAACTCGGCTACCCAGAACAGTTACGGAAATTTCTGAAACTTGCTGAAGTCCGGCTTTCGCTTCTCCAGAAACGCATCCTTGCCTTCTTCCAATGAATAATACGTAGAGAACCCTATTATTGACAGGCTGCTTTCATTTCATACGCAGCGTTGTAACACCGATAGGCAATGGTTCAGTAGCAAGTATCTGTTTCACCTGTCCCGTGAAACGTGTTATCGAATCGTATGAATTATCGTAGGTGTCAAACACGATCACAGTGACGGAGTATCTACTGAAATTTTGCTGATGCTCCATGTTTTTGTCTACCGTCAGCATCGCATCAATACCATCAGCGAGCATCAGTTTGAGCAACTCGCCGTTCTTTTTTCCGCCCCAACCTTTCTCACGGACTGTAACTACCTCGTGTTCAGTAAAATCCTGCCTGAGTTTCTTAGGCATATTCTCATCCAACAGTAATTTCATCAGGCCGCAATTTCATAAAATTGTTTCCAGTGTCTCGACGAAACCAACCGGTTAGCTATTTCCAGAACACCAACAGCCTGTTCACGCTCAACCGATGGAAAATCATCCAGAAAATCCTCCAGCGAGATGCCTTTCTCCAGGTGAACGAACAGGGACCAGATTGGTACGCGGGTCCCTGCGAAAACGGGCGTACCACCCAAAATATCGGGGTCAGAATTGATCAATTTGGGGGTTTCCATGCACGTGGCGAATTACTGGTAAGCGTCGCATATACTGTTGATACGTTACGGAAATTTCTGAAACTTACTGAAGTCGGGTTTTCGCTTCTCCAGAAACGCGTCTTTGCCTTCTTTGGCTTCCTCCGACAGGTAATAGAGCAGCGTCGCGTCGCCCGCCAACTGCTGA
>JAYTAC010000048.1:0-2132 GCA_043737755.1 Spirosoma sp. | reverse complement strand
CTCAGTGATTTTGTACGCCGTTTTTCAGCCGTCCATCGTGGGTGGGCTGTCGCGCACGGTGCAGCTTGCCACTATCTACGGTGTGCTGATGCTGATTGGCACGGCTAAAGGCTTTTATTCCCCGGCCAGTTCGTCGCTGAAGCCGTTTTTAGTGCCCCGCGAACTATACACTAATTCCGCTACGTGGAGCACGTCGTTCTGGCAAACGGGGGCCATCGTCGGGCCGGGCGTGGCGGGTTTTCTCTACACCGGATTCGGCTTCGACAACACGCTTTTGGTCGTAATCGGGTTGCTGGTCGTGTGTTTCGGGCTGATTACGCTGGTGGGTCGTAAGCCGGTGCCGGTGAGCGACGCGCCGGTGCTGGGGTTTCGTGACAGTCTTCAGGAAGGGTTCCGGTTTGTGTTCCGGACGCCCATCGTGCTGTATGCCATCTCACTCGATCTATTTTCGGTGCTGTTTGGGGGCGTGGTGGCCATTTTGCCCGTCTTCGCCGAAGATATTCTGAAGGTTGGGGCCGAGGGGCTGGGGTTTCTACGGGCGGCTCCGGCGATGGGGGCCGTGCTGACGCTGGCGTTTATGACCCGCAACCCGCCGACGCATAACGCCTGGCGGAACATGCTGCTGGCCGTAGCCGGTTTCGGTGTGACGACGATAATCTTCGCGCTGTCGACCAATTTCTACCTGTCGCTCGTCATGCTGGGACTGACGGGCGCGTTCGACAGTGTCAGCGTCATCATCCGCCAGACGATCCTGCAAATCCTTCCGCCCGATCATTTGCGCGGCCGGGTGGCGGCCGTAAACGGCATCTTCGTCAGTTCATCCAACGAAATCGGAGCGTTCGAGTCGGGGTTGGCAGCCCGGTTGTTCGGTACGGTGCCGTCGGTGTTGCTGGGCGGGGTCGTTACGCTGGTGGTCCTGGCCTACATATATGCCAAGTCGAAGGCGTTGCTGGCCGTGAAACTGATTTGATGGGTATCAGGCCCGGCCGGACGTGTCGTTTCTGGTACTGAAAAATGCGGTCACGTCGATTGGCTCATCAAGCAGCACACGGGCGTTGAATATTTCCCAAAACAGTTCGTCCGGGACGTAATGATCCTGTTGTAGCCGAATCATGTCGTGGATGCTGTCTTTGAACACAAGGGCCTGCGTTGGTATCCGGGCCGGGATTGGCTGTTGGTTATCCATAACGAAGAGATTGTTTTATTTCAAACGTGCGAGGTTGTAAACAGACTCATTTTCAGAATGTTTACCGGGAGTTTTGTGCAGATGAATCAGTAATTGGAAAAATCATATTGTTTCCGCCATTTTTGAGCAGTCAAACCACAGGCGTACCCGAAAACGTCAATCATTTTTTTATCGAACAAAGTTAACTGCACTGATTATCAGACTCTATTATGAAAATTCAATCCATTGCGTTCCTTGTTCCGTTGCTTGGTCTGGTTCTGGTTGCCACCGTGCCCGCCACCCGCCCAAAACCCGGTAAATTGGTGAAGGTCTGGGAAACCGACACAACCCTGAGAACGCCCGAATCGGTGCTCTACGACAGCCGGACCGATGTGTTGTACGTGGCCAATATCGACGGTAAATCCGACGCGCTCGACGGAAGCGGTTTTATCTCGAAAGTGTCGCTCGACGGCAAGATCGAAAACCTGCGCTGGACCTCGGGCCTGAATGCGCCCAAAGGGATGGGGCTACACAAAAACCGGCTTTACGTGACGGACGTATACCGGCTGGTGGCGATCAACACCGAAACGGGGCAGGCCGAAAAAACGTGGGATGCCGTGGACCAGAAAGGGGCGTTTCTGAACGACGTAACGGTGGCCAAAGACGGCACGGTGTACGTGTCCGACAGCCGCGCCGACAAAATCTACCGCCTGAAAGACGATAAATGGGAGGTCTGGATGGAGGGCGAACAACTCAACAAACCAAACGGGTTGCTGGCCGTGGGCAAAAACCAACTGATGATCGGCTGCACTAAAACCGGTGCCCTGCGGTCGGTGGACGTCAACACGAAAACCATGATGACCATTGCCGATGGGATGACCGTGACCGATGGCATTGTGCCGGAAGGAAAGGGCAATTATTTTGTCTCGGACTGGAACGGACAGGTTTTTCACGTCAACGCCGACGG
>JAYTAC010000047.1:0-2132 GCA_043737755.1 Spirosoma sp. | reverse complement strand
GGTCATTGCCCAGCACGTCGAACACGACCCGCCCCTCTGTCTCACCCGGACTGACGGCGAGATCGACCACCGGCTGCGGTAGCGTTGTGCGGATGGTGGGCGGCTGGCTGGGTAATCCCACGGCCGCGAGGTTGACCGTGACAGTGTCGCGCAGGTTGCGGCTGCAACGCGTGTCGGTCACGATAAAATCGACGATGTATTCCGGGCGGGTGGCCTGGGCACAGGCCGGTTTCCACACAAACGGACTCGACACCTTGCCAACGCCCGACGCCGACCCGAAGCTCATGTTTGCCTGCGCCAGCGCAAAACCCCGCCCCACGGCCTGAATCGTGATGTTGTCATTGTCGCGATCAACACCAAACGCAGTGAACGACAGCGACGTACCGACGGTGATGCGGGCGAGATTGTTGGTCAGGTTAGTGGTGGCGGCTGGTTTGTTGTTCGGCGACGGAATAACGTTCAGCCGAATGCTCAGCGTGTCGCTCAGCCCCTGCGGACAGCCTTCGTCGGTGGCCCGGATGAGCAGCGTAAACGGCTTGCCGTCGCCCACGCACCGCCCGAAGCAGAAATTAGCCTGCAAGGTATCGGTGCCGGTGCGGGTCGTCAGTATGGCGGGCGTGAGGGTTAGGCCGGGCAGCGACCCGCTCATGTTGATGATCTGGATGCGCTGATTGGGGTTCACGTCGGTCACGAACAGCGTCAGGCAGTTGGTATCTTTTTCGGCGATGGTCAGCACGGCCCCTTCCTTGTAGAACGCCTTCTGACCGTCGGGCCGGAACAGCAGTTGGGGCGCGTCGTTTTGCGGGCAATCGACTACTTTCAACTGAAAATCGCGTCGGACGCGCCCAATGAGCCTCCCCCGGCGGTACTCCGCGACTTCGACCGAGAACACGAACAGCCCCAGCCGGTTGGCCGTTACGCTCAGTAGTCCCGTTCGGGCGTTTACGCGCAGGGGCTGCGAACCGGGAATTTCGTTCTGCTGCGAAATGCCGGTCAGCCACGAAATCAGGGGGTACGGACCGGGAGACGCCACGCCCGGGTTGTTGGGCGTTGGGATACCCGGATTAGGTACGCTGCGGTTGCTGAATCCGTTGTAGGGCGTCGCCATGGCATAGACCAAACTGTCGCCGTCGGGGTCTCTGGCACTGAAATCGAAGGTAAACGGGCGGTTGATGCAGATGTAATCGCCTTTGGCTATGCTGAACACCGGCGAGGAATTCGCAAACGGTGTGCTGCCGGTAAACGGGGCCGGAAACTCCAGATAAAACGTTGACCCTGCCCCACCCGGATCATTGATGTTGTTGATGGCAGCATTGCGGCAGCATCGCTCCCAGCTCATGTAGTAGCCGCCCGCGTCGTTGTAAGTTTGCGGAAATGTGATGTCGATGCCATAGCGGATGAGCCGGGTGCGCAGGTCGGAGCGGGTGCAGATAGGGCTGCTGTAGTTGATGAGTTGGGTGCTGATGCGCGGCAACTCCACGCTGCCGACCAGCGCATTGTCGCGTTTGCGGAACATATACACGACGACGGTCTGATCTTCGGCCCCCGGACTGCCGTAGATATCGTCGAAATACAGGTTCATGTTGATGCGGTGAGTGAATGCGCTGGTGGCGGGCAGTTTCTGCAATTCCAGTTCACCCCCCACAATGTGCGTAGCGCGGACAATACCGCTGACCGTCAGCAGGAAAACGGTCAATAGCAGCATCCGGCATTTGGTACGGTACAGGTTCATCATAGACAGAAAGAGTTTGTTACAAGGTCGTTCGAAAACGGCTGTCTAAATTAGCAGTTTTTTGGAACACTATGCGCAGGAAGAGTTATAAAGCACCCGAACGGTTGTACGCCGTTCGGGTCGATACCGTTGCCGCCGAGGGGAAATGCATCGTTCGCACCGAGGAGGGCGTCATTTTTGTCGATAATCCCGTCGGCGGGCCGGGCGTGGCACCCGGCGACGTGGTCGATCTGCGAATTACGGGCAAGAAAAAGCAGTACCGCGAAGCCGTTGCCGAACACGTTCACGAGCGGTCGGCGGTGCGGACGGAACCATTCTGTGAGCACTTCGGCACCTGCGGGGGCTGCAAATGGCAGCACATCCGCTACGATGAGCAATTGGGCTTCAAGCACCAGCAGGT
>JAYTAC010000046.1:0-5387 GCA_043737755.1 Spirosoma sp. | reverse complement strand
AACGAAAGCAATATCTTTCAAGTCGATCTCTTTGCAGAGATGATAGGCCCGAAAATAATTTTCGACACTGATCAGTTCTTCGTTGAAAAAATGAAGTCGACTCAACACCTTTTCGAGGTAGTCATATATCTCCCCCTCATTGGCCCGGCTATTTTTAAAAATCCGCTCTTTGTGTCTGAATATTTCGATGAATAGAAAATTACAGGTAACGAAGTGAATGGGCACCATGAGCAAATGTTGACGGGTAAGCGATTTAGACGTATGTATAGCCGCAAATACAATATTGGTGTCCACAACAACTGTCTCCATTTACGTTACGGTTGGCCTTCAGGCGAAAATCGGGCGAGTTTTTCCTCAATTTTTTCCTGATGCTGCGCCCACCAGTTTGCTTTGACTTCTTCGCTGAGATTCATCAAATCGCTTTCATCAGTATTTATCTTATCAGCTAAGAACTCAACGCGAAGCCGTTCAAAGAAGGCCCGGAACGTGGGTTTATCCATCAGCGTTCGATCAATACTGATGAGGTATTTGTCAGCGGTCGTTTCAAGGGTAATTTCGCTCATAACCTTGCTGTTGATGGTGTATAATTCACCTGACAAATATATTTCATTTTCTGTTCGGCATCATTCTACTGTTACCGACTTGGCTAAGTTCCTCGGCTGGTCGACGTTACGGCCCCGCATCACGGCGATGTCGTAGGCCAACAATTGCAGCGGCACCACTGAAATCAGCGGCATCAGTATCTCGTGGACTTTCGGTATTTCAATCGTGAAATCGACCATACTCGGCAGGTCGGTGTCGCCCTCGGTGGTGATGGCGATGACGCGGCCTTTGCGGGCTTTCACTTCCTGAATGTTAGAAACGACTTTTTCGTAGGATGAATCTTTGGTAGCAATCACCACCACCGGCATGTCTTCGTCAATGAGCGCGATGGGGCCGTGCTTCATCTCGGCGGCCGGGTAACCCTCAGCGTGGATATAGCTGATTTCTTTTAGTTTCAGGGCACCCTCCAGCGCGACGGGGAAGTTCAGGCCCCGGCCCAAGTAAATGAAGTTGCGGGCGTAGGTAAAAATGTACGCGATCTCCCGGATTTTGTCGGCGGTTTGCAGCACCCGCTCCACCTTCGCCGGAATGCTTTCCAGTTCGGCCAGCAGCAGCCGAAACAGCGAGTCGGAAATGGTACCTTTGAGTTTAGCAGCGGCCAACGCCATCAGGGTCAGCACCGTCACCTGCGCCGTGAACGCTTTCGTGCTCGCCACGCCAATTTCCGGCCCGGCGTGGGTGTAGGCTCCTGCGTGGGTGGCGCGGGCGATGGACGACCCCACCACGTTGCAGACGCCAAAAATCGTGGCCCCTTTCGACTTCGCCAATTCGACGGCGGCCAGCGTATCGGCCGTTTCGCCCGACTGCGAGATGGCGATGACGATATCGCCTTCTTTGATGATCGGGTTGCGATACCGGAACTCCGACGCGTACTCGACCTCGACCGGAATCCGGGCTAATTCCTCAAAAATATACTCGGCTACTAATCCCGCGTGCCACGACGTGCCACAACCCACGATCACAATCCGTTCCGACTTCGCTAATTTATCCATGTAATCGCGCAGCCCGCCGAGTTGCACCATCGCGTCGTCGGCGTTGACGCGCCCGCGCATGGAATCGGCGATGGAGCGGGGCTGCTCAAAAATTTCTTTGAGCATGAAATGGTCGTAACCCCCTTTTTCGATAGCGGCCAATTCCAGTTCCACTTTCTGGACGTAGGGCGTCGTGGTGGTGTTATCCAGCGTCACCACGGTCAGTTCGCCGTTTTTAATGACCGCAATCTCCAGATCGTTGAGATAAATCACGTCTTTGGTGTACTCCACGATGGGCGTAGCATCGGACGCAAGAAAAAACTCGTTTTCCCCCACGCCAATCACCAACGGCGAACCTTTGCGGGCCGCGATAAGCTGCGTGGGATATTCTTCACTCATAATCACGATGGCGTAGGCACCAACCACTTCCCGGAGGGCTAACCGCACGGCTTCTTCGAGCGTCCCGCCCGCGCTGTTCTCCCAAATATCTTCAATGAACTGCCCCAGCACTTCGGTATCGGTCTCGCTCTGAAACGTATGCCCTTTTTTGAGCAGTGCCTGCTTAATGGCCGCGTAGTTCTCGATGATACCGTTGTGAATGATCGCTAATTTCCGGTGAAACGAGTAATGCGGGTGGGCGTTTACATCGTTGGGTTCGCCGTGGGTGGCCCAGCGGGTGTGACCCATGCCGATGGTGGCGTGGAGTTCGCGACCCGCTAACTCAGCTTCCAACGCGGCCACTTTGCCTTTTTTCTTGTACACTTTCAGGCCCTCGCCGTTCATCAGGGCAATACCGGCACTGTCGTAGCCCCGGTATTCGAGCCGTTTTAATCCTTTCAATACCAACGGACACGCTTCCCGGTGCCCTACGTATGCCACGATCCCACACATAATTTTATTAACAGTTTATGATTTTCAGTTTACACTAAGTAAGTATATGTATAATCTAAAAGTAAAGTAAACGCAAAAAGCCGGAAGTTCCGGCTTTTTGCGTTTTTCCGGCTAACCGGTCTATTTCGAGGTTGTGTAGAACACAATCAATTTCGCACTGGCATCCCCATCAAGCACAGCCTGAAACACCCGGTCGGTCATGAAATAATCGGACGAGGTGATGTTCTGCGACAAACCTAATTGTTCCGAACTGGCGGTCAGGATGGCTAAACCGTTATTGGGCGTCTGGCCCGACAGGATGGACTGAAAATAGCCCCCCAGTTCAAACGTGTACGACCTCGTTCGGAAATCATACGTCACCGCCTGGGGGACGTTGAAAGACGATTCGGCCCGGTCGAACAGCACCTGCGGCTGGGGCACCAACTGCACCAGGCGGCTCGGGCTGGTGCGCAGGATTCGGTTTTGGGTCGTCACCTCCGACAACGTCAGGTAGTAAGGCAGCGGAAACTGGCCGCTGGTCGTCGCTTTGGGCGTTATCACCAAGTCGGCCCGGTTGATGGCCACCCGGCCATCCCGCCGAAGCTGATCTAAGCCCGGAAAGGTCAATTTCGTCGTCACACCCGCCGTCGACTGTATCACCGACTGCCCCTTCAGCACCGTTGTCGACAGCGGCTGATTGGCCGTCAGACCAGCCAATGCCGTTCCGGTCCGGTCGGTCACGATCCGGTTGAACCGGCCCGCTGCGAACGTGAACTGCCGGAATCGACCGGCCGTTTCACCTTCGAGGTGGTAGTAGATACCCACGTATGAGTTGGGTACGATGCCGAACAGAGCCGCATTACTGACCTGCGCCGTTCTGAACACTAACCCTTTCAACTTCGCCTGAAACAAGGCCTGCGTTTTGCCGGTATCGGTGTTTACTAATGACAGCAGTTCGCGGCCAAACGCGTCGGGCAGCCGGATCCGCAAACCCTGCGTGGAGTCCTGCGTAATGGGTCTCGGTCTGATGCTGACCCGCACGATTGGCTCATTGGTGTAAGCCACCGCACTGTTAATATCGTAATTCCGGGCAGGGTCGATAGCCTCTGTGATTCGATGCACTAACAGTTCCTGCGTCTTCAGCGTGTCGCCGTACGAATAGCCGGAATAACCAATAACTAACCGCGTGGAGTCATAGATGATCCGGGCGGTTGGAATATCCTTTTTATCGGCATCCTGCACAGTGAACGGAACGCCCAATAGTGTCAACTGGGCATAGGCGGATGCGGTTGTCCTGCCGAAAAGCGGGTCAAAGTAGCTGCCGATCAGCAACTGACTGGTGTTGTAAGTACGAACCGAATCGAGGAGCACCGTCGACCGAACGGCCCGCAGTGTGTCGCTATACGTTATCTCAACGGGAGTGGTAGGGGTCAGGCCAATTTCTTTAGGTTCTTCGCAGGCCAATACCAGTACGCCCGCTACTGCGCCCACCAGCAAACTGAGCCGTGTGCGACTCAGCCTACCCAGCCAATTGCGTGTAGAGGTTGTAATAGCGTTCGGCGACATCTTCATCTTCGGCGGCATCGAATGTGTGTTGGGGTAAATCGGTTAAGATGGCGTTCAGGCTCTCGCTCGACTCGTCTTCGGCCCGCACAACGGCGTCGGCGTAGGTGCAGCCAATGCGGATGAAACCGGGGAAGTCGGCGGTCTTGAGTTCGTTGAGCATCGAATCATCGATGTCCATCATGCGGGCTTTCTCAATGATGTCGCCCTCAAACCGATGCTCGAACGAGTTGTTGTAGACCGTAAAGACCGATTTGGCGTCTTTGAACATCGGGTCGTTTTTGTAGGTCGTTTTGAGGTACAGCGGGATCAGGGCCGTCATCCAGTCGTTGCAATGAACGATGTGGGGTGCCCAGCCAAGTTTCTTGACCGTTTCCAGTACACCTTTACAGAAGAAGATGGCCCGCTCGTCGTTATCGTCGTAGAACCGGTTCTCTTTGTCATGGAAAACGTACTTGCGCTGGAAATAGTCTTCGTTGTCGATGAAATAGACCTGTAGTTTGGCGGTTGGAATCGAGGCTACCTTGATGATCAGCGGTTTCTCCTCATCGCCCACCGAGATGTTAATGCCCGACAGCCGCACCACTTCGTGCAGCCGGTTTTTACGCTCATTGATGAGTCCGAAACGCGGCACTAAAATGCGAATCTCCATGCCCCGCTCCTGCATCGCCTGGGGCAGTTTGCGGACAAAATCGGCAACTTCGGACGTTTTCAGGAACGGGTTAATCTCACTGGCAACGTAGAGAATACGTAGTTTGCTCATAGAAACGGGCGGAGTGTGCTGTTTGAGTGACCTAAAAAACTTACAAAAGTATACAATTTTTTTTCGTATTTCAATATACCCCGTCCAAAAAAGGTGCCCGTCCCGTATCATTGCAACCCCGAACCCGACCGACCGCCATGACTCGTTTCGATACCAGCACCGCCCTTCGCCAGCACCTCGCCACCCGTCGCTCCGGCCACACCATTGGCCTCGTTCCCACGATGGGCGCACTACACGAGGGGCACATAACGCTCATCGAAACGGCTAAACAAGCGGGTGACTTCGTGGTGGCCAGTGTGTTTGTCAATCCCGTGCAGTTCAACAACCCCGACGATCTCGCCCGCTACCCGCGCACATTGGACGACGACTGTCAACTGCTTGAAGCCGCTGGCTGCGACGTGGTGTTTGCCCCGTCGGTGGCGGAGATATACCCCGAACCGCCCACAATGCGGCTGAGTTTTGGCGAACTGGAGACAACGATGGAAGGCGCATTCCGGCCGGGGCATTTCAACGGCGTGGGCATCGTGGTGGCTAAGCTGTTCAACATCGTGCAGCCCCACCGGGCCTATTTCGGGCAGAAAGACCTACAGCAGGTAGCGGTGGTCCGGCGGCTGATT
>JAYTAC010000045.1:0-2147 GCA_043737755.1 Spirosoma sp. | reverse complement strand
TTCGTGGCCGAGCGGGGGGCGTTACCGGTGTACACAAACGACGGCTTCTCAAACCCCAGCCCGCGCCGATTGCCTAATTCCGGGAACTGGTAGCGCGTGAACTCCGCAATGGTTTTGGCCGAGATGTACTGCTGTCCGGCGTAGTAGCCTTTCTGCCGATACATCTCAAATACTTTCATCAGATCGTTGGCCGACCCGAACAAGCCCGCGTGTCCCGACAGTCCGCCGAGCATGGCCGCGCCCTCATCGTGAACGCGTCCCCAGATAAGCGTTTTGCGAAACAGCGAATCGTATTCCGTTGGCACGATGCGGTTGAGCTTGTAGAAACGTCGGGGGTTATACGTCAGCGTGGCCGCACCGAGCGGAGCGTAGAACGTTGTTTTCAAGTATTCTTCAAAGGCTTTGCCCGTCAGCCGCTTCACAATTTGCGGGTACAGAATGAATGATAGATCAGAATACACGTACTCTTTTTTGACGTTGAGTGGCGAGTCCCGGATCTGCTTAAAAATTGTTTGCGGGTATTTCTTGAACAGATACAGGCTGTCGGTTATTTCGATAGGGTAGCGGGCCGTGCGCTTGGTTTTGAACGTTTTGGGTCTCCAAGTATGGAGTGTCGACGTGGTATCGGCACTTTTAGCATCGCGCCAGAACGGAATCCACGCCTTCAGCCGGGCCTGATGCGTCAGTACGTCGCGCCAGACAAGATCGGCCTTGTTTGACTTCCTGAAGTCGGGCAGGTAATCTGCCATTTTACCGTCCACGTTGAACTTGCCTTCGTCCACCAACCGCATCAGGGCGGGTGTCGACGTGCTTACTTTCGTCACCGACGCCATGTCGTACAAATCGTCCAACTGCACAGTTTTCGGCTCCGCTCCGAAAGAAGCATCATACGTGTGTTTACCATAAGCTTTGCGAAAAATGACTTTTCCGTCTTTGGCCATCTGCACCACGCAGCCCGGAAATGCCCGCTGTTCCAGCCCGACATTAACCAACGAATCGACCTGCTGCGTCAGCAAACGACCGTTGATGCCGACCTCTTCGGGAATGGTGTATTTCATCCGGCCAATGGGCTGAACAGTGATGCCGTCGCCCAGCCGAAATCGTTGATTCACCGTCACCGGCAGCTTCCCCGACGCGCCGATGGCTCCGAAGATCAACTGCGCCGACAGTTCTTCGGTGTAGTCGGTCAGTTGGTAGGGCATCACGATGGCCCGCGCCCGCTCAATGTTGCGTTCGGGCCGGGCCGAATCGACGGGGGCGTTGAATTTATCCAATGCGTATACATTCCCAAACACCGTAACGACCGCCTTGCCGGTTGCGATTAGATCACCGACCAATGCCGCCGTTTTGGTTTGCAGACCGTAGCGGGCACCCGGCCGGATGTTGTTCAGGTGAACGTCTACCAGCAGCAGGTTGTAAGCCCGCAGCGAATCGAGCACCTGCGCTACGATGGAGTCGGTCATTTTGGAGGTCAGCTGGAAATGGTCGACCTGCGTGTAGTTGCCCGCCATCTGCTGAAACGCCGTTACTTTGTCGCTTTCGACCGCCACCGACGCGATGCGGAGCGTATCCAAACCCCTCAGCGGCAGTAGGTTCTGATCATTCTTCAGTACAGTCAGGCTCGCTTCGGTGAGTTGGCGGTTGAGCAGCACGTCGGCCATGGGGTTTAGGTCAGAGACCAAATTGTCGAGCACGATGGGTTTGTACTGATCCAGTCCGGCCCAGGCTTTGGCCCGCAGCACTTTCAGGCAGCGGGCGTCTAATGATTCCTGCGTAATGCGGCCATCGACTACGGACTGTCTGATGAGTGCCAAAGCCGCCGGGACGTCTTCGGTAAATTCCAGCACGTCCATCCCCGCTTCGATACCCAACTGATCGGCCTGCCCCGACGGGAAGTATTTCGTGACGCCTTTCATGTTCATGGCATCGGAGAAAACCAGCCCTTGGAAACCAAGTTCGTTTTTGAGCAGATTCGTGACAATGGCGGGCGAGAGCGTCGAGGGGCGGTTGCGGGTGGTGTCCAACGCCGGAATGCTCAGGTGGGCGATCATAACGCCCGACGCCCCGGCGTTGATGAGTTGCCGAAATGGGTAGAGTTCGAGGGAGTCGAGTTCGGCCCGGCTTTTGTTAATCAGCGGCAAATCGTA
>JAYTAC010000044.1:0-5403 GCA_043737755.1 Spirosoma sp. | reverse complement strand
TTACGGCGATGCCCGTGCGCTTTGCTCCGTAGTCGATTGCGAGAAGTCTGGCCATGACACAAAGGTACGGAAACTCAGGCCCCACGGCTAAACCCGTGGGCTAATAGTAAAAACTCACATCAGACCACGTCCGTACTGCTACTACGCCAATTTACCACGTCGTGTGGGGTATCCAGATCAACCGCGCCCAGCGGGAAAGGCACTTCAGCGCAGTCGTCGGAGTACTGACGAATCAGTTTTCGGGCACCAACGTCGTCGGTAAACGTCATAAATTCGGCTTTGTACCGAATGCCGAACAGGGCCGGTACGCCGAGGTGAGCGGGGGCGGCCGGTCGGAATGCCGCACTGCCCCCGGTGCGGTACCGGCTGGCCACGATGCCCCGGCCGGTTGATTGGCGCACGTCGATGAGTTGCCGGAGCAGGTCGGCCGTAACGTGGGGCTGGTCGGTGAGCAGAATCAGGAATGCGTCGGTGGGGATGTCGGGGAGGGCAGACAGGCCAACCTGCAAGGAAGACGCCAGCCCCGTTGCCCAATCCGGGTTGATGGCCGTGGTCAGAGATAAATCAGCAATTTCGTGACCCACGTCTTCCCCATTGGCTCCCAGCACGACAACGACCGGCCCGACTCCAAGTGACAGGGCGATCTCGGCCGTGCGCCGGACCAGCGTCGTGCCATCGTCCCGGCGCAGCAACTGCTTGGGTTCGCCCAACCGGCTCGAACTACCGGCGGCTAAGATGATCGTGGCTATTGGCATCGGTCAGGCGTCGACATGGGCCGTGTCGGGGTGGTGCCGCATGCCCCGTTCGGCGGAAAGCCGCTCATGAATGGGACCGGGCTTGTCTTTCAGAAATCCGCCGGAGTGCTTGGCAAAGAACGTTTTCACTTCGGCGATGATCGACAGGGCGATTTCGTCGGGTGTTTCGGCCCCGAGGTCCAGACCGATGGGTGCGTGGACGCGGTCGAGGGCGGCAGCGTCGAAGAAATGACCGGCCTTTTCGAATTCGTCGCGCATTTTGTCGAAGCGTTTGCGCGGGCCGAGCATCCCGATGTAGGGAACATCGGTAGTCAGCAAAGTCTCCAACACGGCCCGGTCGTAGTTGAAATTGTGCGACATCAGCACAGCCGCCGTGCGGTTGGTGATGGTGATCTGGTCGATTACGGCGGTTCGGTCGGCAAATAGAACGCGAGTGGCTGCCGGAAAGCGTTTGGGCGAGAGATGCGCCACGCAGTCGTCCGTCACGGTGACCTGCCAGCCGAGTTCGCGGGCCAATCGTGCCACAGGCACCACGTCGTAGCCTGCCCCAAAAATAATGAGTTCAATGCCGGGGTCAATGCGCTCGATAAACACCTCGACCGTGCCCGACGCGGTCATGAACGGCTTCGTCAGCGGTTTGCCGGTGTCAAACACATCCCGCATGTCGTCGCGAAGCCAGTCCGGTATATCGTGGCCACCCGTCGCGGTCAGCACAAACCGAGTGCCGGGCATCAGATTCGTAGTCTGGTCGGTTTTCAAAACTGTCGCCAATGCCCGCACGTCGCGTTGCTGCACAAACTCGCGCAGCACCTCGACCGGGTTTTGCGTATTGATTGGGTCGACGGGTTCGATTAGTATGTCGATGATCCCGTTGCAGCCCAGCCCGACGCCGAAACTGTTTGCCCCGTCGTCCATCGTATCGTAGGTGACGACAATCGGCGACCCGTCGCGCATCACCTGACGGGCTTTGCGCAGGGCATCGCCTTCCAGACAGCCGCCACTGATGGCACCCTCCCAGCGGCCGTCGTCGGTGATGAGCATCCGGGCACCCGGCCGCCGGTACGATGATCCTTCTACCCACACGACGGTTGCCAGCGCGGCTTTGCGTTCGGTGAAGTCAACCTGGTCATATACCTCCAGAATGCGGGTTATCTCTTTCATAAACAACGAATAGTACCGTCGACTGTGCCAACGGCGGAAACCGTAATGTGTTCGCTCACTGCCCACTGTCAATGGACTGATCCCCTAAAAATGAGGCTATTCTGGTGAACAGATAGTGGAAAGTTAGGGAGTCGAAACGAAAAAACATACACACCACTGCAATGGACGAAACCGGGTTGCAGGCTATCGGCATTGCACCGACGGCTAAACCTCGTCCGTGACTATTCGGAACGGGACCCGCTGTGGCAGGGCGGCTTCAAAGGTGGGGGTATTTGCAACAGAGCAATCTAATTGCTGCTGATGATTCGCCGTTACAGACAGAGTTAGCAGTAACATAAAGTATTGATAGTTAACTTACTACCAGACGTCGATCAATAAATAGAATTTCAGCGGTCAGATTAGCCGGGTGTCGACTTTCATCCGCGCGGTAGTGGTTGGGGGTAAAAGAGTGTAAATTTGAAAGAGTTTATCTGGCACAGTCTTTCTCACAATGCTCGTTTTTGAACCTAAAAAATTATCGTTTTCAGGCCACGAATCGTTTCAATGCCGCAGCTTGTGGCTCAAAAAAGGCTACGATTTTGTGAACGCAGGCTGCTCATTTACAGATGAAGATGCCGTTGTGGAACTGGGCGTTGGAAAGAACATGGTCAACGCTATTCGCTTCTGGATGAAAGCGTTTGGCTTAGCGAACGAAAACGATCAACCAACGCCATTAGCCAACAGATTGCTGAATGACACTGACGGATGGGACCCGTACCTCGAAGACGAAGGCACCCTGTGGCTGTTGCATTATCAGTTGGTCATTGCATCCCGTGCTTCGACGTATGGGTTGATTCTCAACGGTCTCCGGCGCGATAAGATCGAGTTTACCCGAGCACACTTCCTAAACTACGCCCGGCGACAGGCCGAAATCAGGGGCGAATCCGTCAATGATAACACCGTGAAAAGCGATTTTGACGTGTTCGTGCGGATGTACTACCGCCCGGATGCACAAACAAAAGATCGCGATGAGGGATTGACTGGCTTACTGACTGATTTAAACCTGATTCGGCCTGCACGACGCAGAAAGGAGAAAGAAGAAGACCTTCATTTTGTGATCGAGAATACCGAAAAGCCCGGCCTGCCCGATGCTGTCCTGCTGTATGGCATCCTGGCTAACCGGCAGTTCGACTTGTCGGTCAACTTCAACACGCTGCTGACCGAACCCGATCAGGCGGGGAGTGTGTTCGCCCTCAACGCAACGGGCCTGTACACCAAGCTTGAACGGATTGTCGCCGACAGAGTCAACAACGCCGTTTTCAGCGATCAGGCGGGCATTCGCGAACTGTCGTTCAAATCCATTCCCGATACCATGACTGTTTTAGCCCGTTACTATGGCCGTTAATACGCATACGCCTTCCGTCAACATTATCCGTGATGCCAACCGGGAGTTGGTCTATTACCCCACGCCCAATGCAGTACAGGTGGTCAATCAGATCAGCGATGATTTTAAGATCGGCCGACGGGCGTTCAACATCGTTGGTGCGTATGGTACGGGCAAATCGGCACTGCTGTGGGCGATGGAGCAGAGTCTGCGGGCCAGTCCAGGCCGGGCCGATTCAGGCCGGGTAGCCACTGAGAGAGATCGGAAACGCTTTTTCGACATTAATCTGATTCCTGATGCCGCCGTTGAGGTGGTTAATTTCATTGGCGAGTACGCGTCAATCATCGACACCTTCGCCGACCGGTTCGGGGCAGACCGCCGTGCGACCGGTATCGCACCGGCGCACCGCGGTTCCCCGCCGGGACCGGAGCGGGACCGTGCCGAACCTAAGCAGATTCTGCATGAAATTTTCAACCGGTATCACGATATCAGGAAGGCGGATTCATCGGCACAGCCGCTGTTAGTGTTGGTGGTCGATGAGTTTGGTAAGTTCCTCGAATACGCCGTTGGGCACGAGCCGGAGCGGGAGTTTTACTTCGTTCAGCAACTCGCCGAGTTTGTCAACAATACCGACTATAACATCCTCCTCATTACGACCGTCCACCAAAACACGGATGCCTATGCGTCGTCGCTGACCGATACGCAGCGCAAAGAGTGGACAAAAGTGAAGGGACGGCTGCGCGAAATCACCTTCAACGAGCCGGTCGAGCAGTTGCTGTTTTTGGTGGGCGAGCACACAACCCACCGCCACAGGGCCGTGGATGCCCCGACCAAAGCCCGCATCAAAGCCGCGTTGAAAGTAGCGCGGCAGAGTAAGGCGTTAAAATTAGAAAAATCGTTGGCCCCCGACATTGCCAACCGGCTTTTCCCCCTCGATTTGCTCAGTGCCGCCACGCTTACGTTTGCGCTGCAACGCTACGGGCAAAACGAGCGGTCGCTGTTCTCGTTCTTAGAATCGACCGACCACACGGGTCTGAGCCGGGTGCGGCTGTCGGACACGAACCCGTTCTATAACGTCGCCAACGTATTCGACTACCTGACGTTCAACTTTTACTCCTACCTCAACTCGAAGGATAACAAGGACTACGCAGCGTGGATGGGGGTGCGGAACACGCTTGAAAAAGTAGAGGGGCAGTTTGGCGAGGAAGCTGCGCCCTACGAGAAATTGGTAAAAACAGTGGGTTTGTTGGGTCTGCTGATGCCGTACACGGCCACGCTCGACAACGCGTTTCTGGTACACTACGCCCAAACCTGTCTTGGTCTTGCCGATGCCGAACAGCGCATTGGCGAGTTGGAGGGGTGGAACATTATCCGCTACCGGGGCTACCGGGGCCGCTACCTGCTGAACGAGGGAACCGACCTCGACGTGCAGGTGGAACTGAGCCGGGCGGGTAACGACGTGGACCAAATTCGCGACGTAACCACGCTGTTGCAGCGGTACTATCAACTACCGCCCGTGTTGGCCAAACGGCATTCGTACCGAACGGGCACCCCCCGGCTGTTTGAGTACTGGATTTCGGAACGCCCGACCACGCGGGTGCCGGAAGGCGAAACAGACGGGTACATCAACTTGATTTTTAATGAGCACCTTACGCTCGGTGACGTGCGCGAACAGTCGGCCGCGCAACCCGAAGCAATTTTGTACGTGTATTACCGCAATACCGATCTGATTCGTGACCAACTGTTCAGCATCGAGAAAACGCAGAAGGTGATTGAGCGGCACGACGAAGACAAGGTGGCTCTGCGGGAACTGACTCAAATTCAGGAACATCAGACGAACCTGCTCAACCACATGATTCTCGATGGGCTGTTCGATCCCGACAAGGTGACGTGGGTGTTTCAGGGTAAAGAGACCGAGCCGGTTACGAGTCCCCGCGCTTTGAACCAACTGCTGTCGGAGGTGTGCGAGGCTGTTTTTAAGGACGCGCCGGTGTTCAAAAATGAGTTGGTGAACCGGCATAAGCTTTCGGGATCGGTTGGCTTTGCGAAACGTAACTTCTTACAGGCATTGGTGGGCAATTGGGGAAAACCCAACCTGGGATTTGACGAAGATCGTTTCCCGCC
>JAYTAC010000043.1:0-5418 GCA_043737755.1 Spirosoma sp. | reverse complement strand
ATCACGGGCGTTGGCACGAACAGTCTGGGGGGCAACGTTGCGTTTGTGTCCGACCGTGACCGCAACATCCGGGCCTACTACGCTCACCTCGACCGCTGGAACGTCAGGAACGGGCAGCGCGTGTCGGTGGGTGATACCATCGGGTTTGTGGGCAATACCGGCAATGCCCGCACCACGGGTCCGCACCTGCACTTTGGCATTTACGGATTTGACGAAGGAGCCACCGACCCGCTGCCCTTCATCCGGCTCGGACGGGGTCCGGCCAAACAGGCCCTGCTGCCAGCGGCCCGGCTGGGCGATCTGGTGCGGGTGTCGGCGGCACGAACAGCCATACGCCCCGCCCCCACCGCCGATGCGCCTATCCTGCGCCAACTGCCCAAATCAGCCGCCCTGACCATTGTGGGCGGCACCGCCATCTGGCTGCGCGTCGAACTGCCCGATGGACTGACCGGCTACGTAGCCAATGCCGCCATCGAACCCGCAACCCGCCCCCTCCGAACGCTCACCCTGCCCGCGCCCCGCAACCTGCTGGACGCGGCCGACCCATCGGCGGCAACCATCGACACGCTGCCAACCGGATCGGCGGTGGAGGTGCTGGCCGGGAACGGGCCGTTTCTGTTGGTAAGACGAACGGGTAGGCAAACGGGCTGGCTGCTGAGCGAACCTGCACCGGGAAGCCAAACGCGCCGGTAGCCAATCAGCCGGGCCAACAAAAAACAACGCCCATAAAAAAACCTGCGACCGTGATGGTCGCAGGTTTTTTTGCTGCTGTTCGCCCGGATCAATTAGCGGGCTGCGCCGTAGTCCTGCCCGGCACTCTCCGGGAAGTTCTTCATGATGCTGGTCACCGTTTCGCGGAACGCCTGATCGCGGTCGCGCTCTTTGTTGCGGCTATTCAACTGACCCGTAGCCCAGCCCTGCCACACGATGTCGTTGGTGCGGGCGTCCGATACGTTGATCACCACACGGTTTTCTTCGTACTGGCGGGAATACACGTTGTTGTTGTTCATGCCACCGTACCACCACGAATAAGGCGAGTACATGTTGTTGGACTGAATCTGCTGCTTGTCCTTGGAGTCCATGAAGAACCGGACAACGAGGTCGGCTTCGCCCTGCGTCACGGGCTTGTAACCCCGCGCTTTAAGCGACTGATCGAGGGCGTCGGCAACCCGACGCTGGTTCAGGTTGCTGCCCACGATGGGATCGGCGTTACGGGTACGGTCGGCTTCGATACGGTACGTGGCAAACTGGCGAACGTTTACTTTCGGATCGTAATCGTACTTAACCGTGATGGCCGGGGCGCACGACGCCAGCGTACCGGCGACGAACAGACTGGTGATTATGGCGTTGATTTTCATGTTTGTTTGTTGTTGGCTGGCTTGTTAACCGACTACATAACGCTGTTGAATTGCCCCTTCGTATGGGACACCTGGATAACTGAAACAGACCGTTTTTAGTTCGGCTTTCGGCCCGTTCAACGAAGCCACTTTACCGGACTAATCTTCTAACTGTCAGCATCTTAATCCGAAGGTTAATGTATAATTCACAATCCAGCTTTTTTCAATAAAACTACGTCTTTCCGGTTGTTTCTCTGGCAGACGAACAGGTGTGAAATCGGCCCATTCCATTGGTGTCCATGTTTCGATTGTCCCGTTTACCTGATTGGCGTATCAAACCAAAAAACCCCCGCACCGTTGTCGGCGCGGGGGTTTTGCTATCTGACAGCATCAGAATCGATCAGGCATTAGCCAACGCTTCGGCACCGCCCACAATCTCGAGAATCTCGGTCGTGATGGCCGCCTGTCGCGTCCGGTTATAAATCAAACGCAGTTCTTTCAGCAGTTCACCGGCATTTTCGGTGGCTTTATCCATCGCCGTCATCCGCGCTCCGTGTTCCGACGCGTTAGAATCCAGCACAGCTTTGTAGAGCTGCGTTTTGAGCGTCTTCGGAATCAATTCAGTGATGATTTCCGCTTCCGACGGCTCAAAGGCGTAGTTAACGGCAACAGTCATACCAACGGTGTCTGTGGATACAATGGGCAGCATCTGCTCGGTCCGCACGATCTGCATGGCCGCGTTTTTGAACTCGTTGTACACGATCTCAACCACGTCGTAGCGACCAACGGCAAAACCAGCCATTGCTTCTTCAGCGGCCAACTTCACCGTCGCGAAGTTCAGCGAACTAAACGCGTCGACATGCTCCGTGTTGACCGTGAATCCCCGGCGCGTAAACGCTTCGGCTCCTTTTTTGCCGATAGCCATGATCTCGACGTTCCCCGACCGGGACTGAGCCGCGTACTTCTGGTCGATGAGCGCGAGGGCCGCTTTCACCACGTTGGTGTTGAAGGCTCCGCACAGTCCCCGGTCCGAGGTGACGACGATAATTAACGCCCGGCTCACCGCCCGCGTCTGCTTATACGGGCTTTCCGACGCGGTTTCGGCCCCGGCCGACACCGTGCCGAGCATCTGACTCAGCTTCTGGGCGTACGGCCGAAGCTGCGTAATGTTGTCCTGTGCCCGGCGCAGCTTGGCAGCCGCCACCATTTTCATGGCTTTGGTGATCTGCTGGGTCGAGTTGATCGACGTGATGCGGGCGCGTACTTCTTTTAAACTTGCCATGGGTAGGTTTGTGCCGGGCGGCCGGTGCCGTTTGTGGTTTGTAGGTTGTGGTTGGCTGATGCGTCCAGTTCATGCCGGTCCGCCGATGCGGTCAGCCAACCACAAACTACAAATTGCAAACTCCTTGATTATGCGTACTGTCCTGCCAGGTCGGCAACTACTTTCTTAAGGGTGGAAACAGCTTCGTCGGAGAGTTTACCGGCCCGCAGGTCGTTGAGCACGTTCGGGTGCTGCGCCGTGAGCACCATCGCTAAGTTGGTCTCGAAAGCTCTCACCTTGTTGACGGGTACTTTGTCGAGCAGTCCGTTGACCGATGCGTAGATGATAGCCACCTGCTGCTCCACCGCCACGGGCGAATACTGCGGCTGCTTCAGGATCTCCTGATTCCGCCGACCGCGTTCGATAGTCAGTTTGGTCGACGCGTCGAGATCGGAGCCGAACTTGGAGAAAGCTTCGAGTTCGCGGAACTGAGCCTGGTCGAGTTTGAGCGTACCAGCCACTTTCTTCATCGACTTGATCTGGGCATTACCTCCCACCCGCGACACCGAAATACCGACGTTGATGGCGGGCCGGATACCGGCGTTGAACAGGTTCGACTCCAAAAAAATCTGCCCGTCCGTGATCGAGATCACGTTCGTCGGAATATACGCCGACACGTCGCCCGCCTGCGTTTCAATGATCGGCAGGGCCGTCAACGAACCGCCACCCTTCACCCGGTCTTTCAGGCTCGGCGGCAAGTCGTTCATGTTCTTGGCGATGTCGTCGTTCTGGTTGATTTTGGCAGCCCGCTCCAACAAACGGCTGTGCAGGTAAAACACGTCGCCGGGATAAGCCTCGCGGCCCGGTGGCCGACGCAGCAGCAGCGACACTTCGCGGTAAGCCACGGCCTGCTTCGACAGATCGTCATACACAACCAACGCCGGGCGACCCGTGTCGCGGAAGTACTCACCGATGGCGGCACCCGTGAACGGCGCGAAAAACTGCATCGGCGAGGGGTCCGACGCGTTGGCGGCTACGACTACGGTGTAATCCATAGCCCCGGCTTTGCGCAAGGTTTGCTCCACCTGCTTCACCGTCGAGGCCTTCTGGCCGCAGGCAACGTAGATGCAGAATACCGGTTCGCCTTTGTCGAAAAATTCTCTCTGGTTGATGATCGTGTCGATGGCCACGGCGGTTTTACCCGTCTGGCGGTCACCAATGATCAGTTCGCGCTGACCCCTACCGATAGGGATCATAGCGTCGATGGATTTGATACCCGTTTGCAGCGGCTCGGTCACCGGCTGGCGGTAGATGACGCCCGGTGCTTTGCGCTCCAATGGCATCGAGAACAACTCCCCCTGAATGGGACCTAACCCGTCGATGGGCAGGCCAAGCGTATTGACCACGCGACCCAGAATACCGTCGCCCACGCTGACGTAGGCAATCTGGTCGGTCCGCTTAACGGTATCACCCTCTTTGATTTCCGAGTAGTCGCCAAGCAACACGGCCCCGACGTTATCTTCTTCGAGGTTGAGGGCCATGGCCTGAAGCCCGTTGTCGAAGGAAAGCAACTCACCGGCCTGCACTTTTGAGAGACCGTAGATACGCGCTACGCCGTCGCCGATTTGCAGGACCGTACCGACTTCTTCGAGTTCAGCTTCGGACTGCGTACCGGCTAACTGCTGACGCAGGATGGCCGAAATCTCGTCGGGTCTTACGGATTCCATATGTGTGTAGGATGAATTTGAACGTTTGAATTTAGGCCGCAAAGGTAGGCGTAAACCTCGACAAAAACGAGACCAAGCCCTGAATTGACGGTCAAGCGGCAGGCGTTTACACCACGAATTTCGATATGTCGGCCCCGCCGGAACGAGTAATCACCCGCTTGTCCGGGAGCCGACAGAAATTAACAATTTTTACGACACCCTTCCGATTGAATTATCGTAAATAGGGTTAATTTCAGCAATGGAATAAGCTGAATCAGCCGGTAAAATTTCACCAAAAGAATCGGTTGCCAAACTTTTCTCCTACCACACCACGTTTTACCGGTAGTCAACTTATTCCCTGTACACCTTTGTTTTCCGTTCGCATGAAGTTCAACCAATGGCTGTTGGCCGGTATCGTTCCGGTCGTTTTCATCGCTGGCTCCGCCACCGCCCAAACCAAAAAAACCGTCGTTAAAAAACCCGTGGCAGGCACCAAAGCGGCTTCCCCCAAGCCAACCGCCGGGGGCACACTGTCGTCGCAGGATTCGATCAGTTACAGCATCGGCCTGTTTATGGCCCAGAGCCTAAAGCAACAGGGCATGACCGACCTCAACAACGCGTTGCTGATGCGGGGCATGAACGACGCCCTCAAAGGCCAGCCAACCCAGTTGTCGATGGAGCAGGCGGGGCAGATAATGAACGCCTACCAGCAAAAACAATACGCCGTCCGTAACGCGGAGGGGTTGAAAGCATCCGCCGAAAACAAAAAAATCGGGACTGCTTTTCTGACCCAAAACAAGGTCAAGACGGGCGTAATGACCACCACAAGCGGTTTACAATATTCCGTCGAAAAAGAAGGTACGGGTGCTAAACCAACGGCTACGGATCGGGTTAAGGTGCATTACACCGGTCGGCTGCTCGATGGCAATGTATTTGACAGTTCGGTGGAGCGCGGTCCCACCGAGTTTGGCGTTGGCGAAGTAATCAAAGGCTGGACCGAAGCGTTGCAACTGATGCCCGTTGGCTCGAAATGGAAGCTGTTTATCCCCTCCGACTTAGCCTACGGTGACCGGGGAGCGGGACAGGACATCAAACCCGGCTCGACATTGGTGTT
>JAYTAC010000042.1:0-2160 GCA_043737755.1 Spirosoma sp. | reverse complement strand
CGTTCTTCACCGTCAGATCGCCTTTGTACGACTCTTTCGTCCCGGCTCCAACGCTGGCGTAGGTAAAAGCCGCCTGATACGATTTCAGCGATTTGTATTTATCACTCATCGCGTCCAGGATAGTTTGCGCTCGTTTATCTTTTTGAGCAACCGCAGGAATGGTCACGAAAAGGATCAGGCTCAGCAGCCAGGCTGTAGGTTTCATCGGGGTAGTGGTCAAAATCAGGGTTGTCGAACCGGCCGGAAACAGCCGTTCGTATTGGTAGATAGACGGGAAATTTACCCGAAAGGTTTAACCGGCCCGCCTACTCACCTTTGAGCCGCTTCAGCATCTCTTCCAGCGTTTGCAAATCGCTCACCAGCACGTCGCGGGCTTTACTGCCCTCAAACTGCCCCACAATCCGGGCTGCTTCCAACTGGTCGACGAGTCGTCCGGCGCGGTTATAGCCGAGTTTGAGTTTGCGCTGAATGAGCGACGTGCTGCCCTGCTGGTGAATGACAATGAGCCGGGCCGCTTCATCGAACATCGGGTCGCGGTTGTCGAGGTCTACGTCCTTATCGTCGCTCTGTCCGCCGTCGTCGCCTAAAAATTCGGGCAGTGCGTAGGCATCATCGTAGCCGCGCTGGTTGCCAACAAACTCGCAGAGGTCCTCGATTTCGTTGGTGTCCACAAACGGGCATTGCAGCCGGATAATATCGGAGTTTGACGACAGCAGCATGTCGCCCATGCCCACCAACTGCTCAGCCCCGCCCGTGTCCAGAATGGTTCGGGAGTCGATTTTGGACGTCACCTTGAACGAGAGCCGTGCCGGGAAGTTGGCTTTGATGAGACCCGTAATCACGTTGACCGACGGCCGTTGCGTGGCCACCACGAGGTGAATGCCGATAGCCCGCGCCAACTGCGCCAATCGCGCAATGGGCTGCTCAACTTCCTTACCGGCGGTCATCATCAGATCGGCTAATTCGTCAATAATCAGCACGATATACGGCAGGAAGCGGTGCCCTTTTTCGGGGTTGAGCCGCCGTTTCACAAACTTGGCATTGTATTCTTTCAGGTTTCGGCAACCGCCTTCTTTGAGCAGGTTGTACCGGTTATCCATCTCGATACACAGCGAATTGAGCGTGTTGACAACCTTCTTGGTATCGGTAATGATCGGTTCCTCCGAGTCGGGCAACTTGGCTAAAAAGTGCCGCTCCAGCTTGTTGAACAGCGTTAGTTCTACCTTTTTGGGGTCGACCAGCACGAGCTTCAACTGCGACGGGTGTTTCTTGTAGATAAGCGACGTCAGCAGCACATTCAGCCCTACCGACTTACCCTGCCCGGTAGCCCCGGCCATAAGCAGGTGGGGCATTTTGGCTAAATCAGCCACGTAAATTTCGTTCGAGATGGTTTTGCCCAGCACAATTGGCAGGTCGAACTTGCTGTTGCTGAACACTTCACTCGCGATCATCGACCGCATGGACACCATCTCGCGGTTTTTATTCGGCACTTCGATCCCGATGGTGCCCATGCCCGGCATCGGCGCGATGATCCGAATGCCGAGGGCCGATAAACTCAGCGCAATGTCGTCTTCGAGACTCTTGATTTTCGAGATTCGGACGCCTTTGGCCGGGATGATTTCGTAGAGCGTAACGGTGGGGCCGATGGATGCCTGGATGGAGTCGATCTCGATGCCGAAGTTGCGCAGCGTATTTTCGATCTTGATCTTGTTGGCCGTCAACTCATCGTCCGACACCTGTGCTTTGCGATTGTTCTGGTACTCGGTCAGCAGGTCGTTGGTCGGGTATTGGTACTGCGGCAGGTCGAGGGTGGGGTCATACAGACCGTGCAGTGCCACCAGATCGTCATCCTCAAAGGGGTCGGGTTCAAACGTTGGGGCGGGCGTGGCACTGAGTTCGCTGGTTTCGTCGGTAAAATCGTCGGTCACGGCATCCCGGTTTTTTATGGTCAGCGTGACGCCGGTTGTCTGGGCAATGGCATCGGGCGTAACGGTCTCTACCTGTTCGTTGGGGGTTGCCGGATTGACACCAACTGAATCGACATCGTCGTGCCTGTGCCCGTTTTGTGCAACGGTTGACTGAGCGGGCACGTCGGTCAGGTTCTCGTCGTCGGTTTCGTCGTCATATACCCGAAGCGCGTCGTCTGGCTGTGGCGTAGTT
>JAYTAC010000041.1:0-2161 GCA_043737755.1 Spirosoma sp. | reverse complement strand
TGTCTCCTCACCCGTTCCCAATCAACCGTTTGCTGACTCAGTGAGTGGATTCAAAGAGGTACTGAAACGGCACATAGTCCGACCTAAGCAAACGTACTACAGCATCTCTAACCTGTATGGCATCACTCTTCGGCAACTCTACGCCCGGAACAACGTGTCGGAACGAATTCCGTTACGAGTGGGGCAGTCGCTGATTGTGGACGGGAAAAACGAAAAGGTGCCTGTGCGAGCGGAACTCGATGTAGTTGCCCGGCCAAAAATTCCGCCGACCGCTGTCCGTGTCGTGTACCATGTGGTGCGGTCGGGTCAGACGGTGTACCGGGTGGCACTCATCAATAAAGTCAGCGTATCGGATTTGATGCGGTGGAACAAGCTGACGAACTACACCCTCGAAGTCGGACAGAAATTAATAATTCGGAAGTAAGAATAAGGTAAGTAATTGATGGTCAGGTGTACGAATAACTCTGGTGAATCCCGGACAAACACGCGGGCACCTGAACGGTAAGCGATTAATTCAGCCGCTCAAAAATACCGGCAACGCCCTGCCCGCCACCCACGCAGGCCGATACCATACCGTATTTCTGATCCTGACGGCGCATCTCGTTCAGCAACTGCACTGATAGCCGCGCCCCGGTGGAGCCGAGGGCGTGCCCTAACGCAATGGCCCCTCCGTTGGGGTTGATCTTGCTGCGGTCAAGGCCCAACTCCTGAATCACGGCTAATGATTGAGCGGCAAAAGCTTCGTTTAGCTCGATCATGTCAATGTGGTCCTGCTTCATACCCGCTTTTTTGAGAGCGATGGGAATAGCCGCTACCGGACCAATCCCCATGATTTTTGGCTCCACTCCGGCCGATGCATACGACATCATGCGGGCTATTGGCTTCAAGTTCAATTCGTTGACCAACTGCTCCGACATCACGATTACAAAAGCGGCTCCGTCCGATGTTTGCGACGAGTTACCGGCCGTTACCGAGCCGCCCGCCGTGAAAACAGGCTTCAGCTTGGCTAACCCTTCGGCACTGGTGTCTTTGCGGGGGCCTTCGTCCTGGGCCACGGTCCACTCGCGGGTTTTCTTTTTGCCGCTCTCCGCGTCGAAGTACGTTTCGCTGACCTTGATGGGCACGATTTCGTCGGTGAATTTACCCGCTGCCTGAGCCGCTAATGCTTTTTGGTGCGACTCGTAGGCAAATTCGTCCTGGGCGTCGCGGCTGATGTTGAACTGCTGCGCCACCTGCTCGGCAGTCAGGCCCATACCGATGTAATAATCGGGATGAGTTTGAGCAATTTTGTAGTTGAGTGCCGTTTTCCAGCCCATTACGGGTACTAATGACATTGATTCGGTACCCCCCGCGATGATGCAGTCGGCTAATCCGGCGTGAATTTTGGCCGACGCAATGGCAATCGCTTCCAGACCCGAGCCGCAGTACCGATTGATGGTAAAACCCGGCACACTGCTGGGCAGCGACAACAGGGCGATGTAGCGGGCAATTTGCATTCCCTGTTCGGCTTCGGGCACGGCATTTCCCACAATCAGGTCTTCGACGCGGGCGGGGTCGAGACTGGGAACCCGGCTCAGTAAGTGTTTAATGACGTCGGCCGCCATGTCGTCGGGGCGGGTTAAACGGAGACCGCCACGGGGGGCTTTGCCAACGGCGGTGCGGTATCCGGCTACAATATATGCGTCCATGTGCGTATCTGTTTCTCGTTATTCAGGAGTCTTCCCGGCAAAACAGGTTCGGGAAGATTATCATCACAAACATACATAAAATTGGTATGTGTGCATACGGTCTGTCGGTCCACGTCTATCAACAGAAACTGACCTGTTCCGGGATCATAAACTGTTACCTTCTTTTTTTGAGATCACGGGGATTGATCAGTGTTATTTTTAGTGTGGTGGGATGCTGCCTGACGATGCCCACACCAACAAGCAATGTTGTACTGACGATTGTAGACGGAGTGCCTGTTGTGGAGAATCCACGTCGGCTTTGTTGTGCGTTCAGTGGCTCAATGAGTATGAGTCCTGTTGCCGTGCTGTTCTGGACTTAATCGTCCGGGGCCGAACCAAGCCTGCTATCGTGTATCAAATTGTGTTCACGCCAAACGAAAAAAGCACTTAACATTTCTGTTAAGTGCTTAGTTATCAATGCTCCCGAAGTAGGA
>JAYTAC010000040.1:0-12821 GCA_043737755.1 Spirosoma sp. | reverse complement strand
AGAAAAACTTCCTGCGCCGGGCCAACCTCATTCACATCTATAACGCCGACGAGCGCGAAGACGTACTCCGCTACCTTGGCCACCCGCACCCCAATATCCTGCTGATTCCGAACGGCGTTAACCTCAATGATTTCGCGCAGCTACCGTCCAGAGGCACGTTCCGGCAGAAATTCAACATCCCCGCCGACCGGCAGATGGTCTTGTTTATGAGCCGGTTGAATGCCAAAAAAGGTCTCGATCTGCTGCTGCCCGCTTTCCGCGACTACGTCCGGCAGCACCCCGACACGGTACTGGTCTTAGCCGGGGGCGACGATGGCTATGCTGCGACGATCCGACAGTTTATCGACCGGCATACCCTCAGCGAGTCGATACGGATGGTGGGGATGCTGACCGGCGACGACAAGAAAGCCGCCCTCGCCGACGCCGATTTGTTTACGCTTCCCTCCTACTCCGAAGGATTCTCGATTGCCGTTCTCGAAGCGATGGCCGCCGGTACGCCCGCGCTCGTCTCGGACCGGGTAGGCTTCGGCGACGCCATCCGTGAGCACGATGCGGCTGGCTTGGTCGAACTGACACCCGACGGCGTTCGGGCGGGATTGGAGACGATGCTCGGCGACGACGCTCTGCGGCAGCGCGTCAGCCAAAACGCTACGGTCCTGCTGCGGGCACACTACGATATCGACATCGTGGCGAAGCGGATGCTGGATGAGTACGAGAAAATTATTCATTAAACAGTCCGGCGGGCCACGCGGCTCCAGTCCACCTGCCGGTCGGCCCCGGTGAGGTCGACGAAGGGGAAATCGGTGAGGAGTTGTTTGAGTTTGGGCCAGCAGCCTTCCAGCCCGTAGTACGATTTGAACTGCCTCGCCCGGCTCAGGCCCGGAATCATGGGCTGGTCGGCGTCGAAGTCTCGGGGATGGAAATACGTCATCACGTAGTCGGACCGGCGCATGAAACTCCGAATGGCGGTGTAGGGCAGCAGCCGAAAGTAGCCGCCCCCCGAAAAAATGAGGTCCTGACCCAGCACGGCGGCCGTGTTGATGGGAAATTCCTTCAGCAGCGTACCCCCCACGTCGAGATACCCCGGCTCGAACAGCGCCAGCGACGCATCGCCCCCGTGCGCCCGTCGCGCCGAAAACACCGAGCAGTCGACCTCGATGCCCTGCTCAACCAGAATGGGAAACACCCAGCGATTGTATTCCTTAATGGAGAAACCCGGTGCGCGATACGACCGGATCTTTTTGCCCGTCAAGTCCTGCAAATGCTTAATGGAACGCACTAAATCGGCCTGAAATTCGGCAGGTGTCTGCTCGTAGGCGAGTTGGTGGGCGTAGGAGTGCGTCGCAATCTCGTACCCGGCCGCGTCGATTCGGCGGATCACGTCGGGGTGTTTATCGGCCACCCAGCCGAGACAAAAGAACGTGGCCCGGCTGTTGGTTTCGTCCAAAAGCTGGAAAATGCGGTCCATGTTCCGGTGAATCCGCGATTCGTAGCGGCTCCAGTCGGCTTCGGTCCGCGTGGAGGCATTGTCCAGGATGTGAAACCACTCTTCAATGTCGAAGGTCAGGATGTTCATGCTAATAAAATCGCTTCCCGGCGGCTAAAAACGCCTGGACGTCGGCGCGGGTGGGAAATGAGAAGTAGGTCATCTGAGCCGCATCGTTCGCGATCAGTTCGGGGTTGCCCGCGTGAATTTTTTCGATGGACTCGAGGATGGCGTCCATGCCCATTTTCTTGGTGACGTCGATGAGCCGGGCCTGACTCATGCCGTTGATGGCCACTTTATTCTGCACCAAAATCGGGCCGCTGTCGATGCCTTCATCCACCAAAAAGACGGATACGCCCGTGTGGGTCTCGCCGTTTTTGAGCACCCAGAACGACGGCATCAGCCCCCGGTATTTGGGCAGCAGGGCGGTGTGGAGGTTGATGCAGCCGTGGGTGGCGACGTCCAACAGCTTGCGTTTAAAAATCTGATTGCCCGCTATCGACACTAACAGGTCCGGCTTGTAAGCACTGATTTTGGCCAGATTTTCGTCTTTGTTGATGTTGCCTTCGATTTGAATCAGCGGGATGTTCCGGTCGGCGAGGGTTTTGCGGACGTTGTTGCGGCTGTCCAATTTTGAGGTTACGAATTTGAGTCCGTAGCGCACAAAAAACGGCAGACCAAAAATATCGTACGTCTTTTTCATCTTGTCGCGGAAACTCTCGCGCTTGCCAAACGGCGACACGTCGAACACCACCGTTGCCACCACCTCGGCATAGGGCGGCAGGTTATTGAGCAGGTAGTCGATGTTGCGGGCGAGGTAGAACGGGTCGTCCTGCGTCAGAATCACAAGGCGCATGAGTAAGGGGAAACGTTGGTTACAGCCGTAAAACTACGGAATACTCCCCGTACGCAGTACCCACCCACCAATTTTGTCTCCGTCTGAGATACTGGCCCGGTTGCCGGTTACGCCATCTGTTCAACTGACGGTGGGATGTCAGCAAAATCGTTGCCGGGCATCAGTTGACAGGCGTTATTTGCGAACTAAAAAATAGCATAAAAGCAATATGGGAGTGCCGTTAAGTTGTACCGTCAGCTTTTTCGCGTCTAAAAAAAGTTATAACATTGCACCCCATATCGGTCCTGACTGGTTCACTGACATTAAACCTTTCCGGATACATACCATCAAAGAGAAATTCGTAACGAGTCATTTCGGCACCCTGCGCATGACTGACGTATCCGTCATCATTTTAACCCACAACGAAGAGAAACACATTGCCCGGTGTTTGACAAGCCTTCAGTTGTTCACCCGCGACATTTTCATCGTTGACTCGTTCTCAACCGACCGTACTGTCGATATTGCCCGGTCGATGGGGGCGGTTGTGGTTCAGAATGCGTGGGTCAACTACTCAACGCAGTTTAATTTCGGCATTGCCAACACGCCTTTCCAGACAACCTGGCTCATGCGCATGGATGCCGACGAATACGTGCTGCCCGAATTAGCCGCTGAAATCAGCGCGCGCGTTTCAACCCTGCCCGCCGGGGTGGGTGGCGTATACGTAAAAAGGCGGGTTATTTTTTTGGACCGCTGGATGCGCCACGGCAGTTATTACCCCATCTGGCTGCTCCGCATCTGGCGACGGGGTGATGGCTTTTGTGAACAGGTCTGGCACGACGAACACATTAAACTGACGCAGGGCGAGTCCGTTCATTTTGACCACGACCTGGTTGACCACAACCTGAATAACCTGACGTGGTGGACCCAAAAACACAACCATTACGCCATTCTGGAAGCCATAAATCTACTTAACTATCGGTATCACTTCGACAATGCTGAAACGGTACAGCCCCGGTTTTGGGGAACGCAGGATCAGCGGATGCGCTTTTTGAAAGAACGGTACGCGTCGCTGCCGCTTTTTACCCGGCCCGTGCTCTACTTTATTTACCGGTACTTCGTGCGGCTGGGTTTTTTAGACGGGCGGGCGGGTTTGGCATGGAGCGTGTTACAGGCGCTGTGGTACCGCTTTTTAGTCGATGCTAAACTGATGGAAGTGTTTCTGCGGGCCGGTCGCGACAAAGAAGCAATTATCGACTATTTTCAAAAGGAATATGGCAAAGACCTCCGACCCAAGCAACCCCGGCAGATCGGTCAGTCCTGAGTCGGCCCCGGCCCACGCCAACGGTCAAACGGACCTCTCCCGCTTCGACAATAGCTGGTACAATCCGGGGCCGCGCTGGAAAGTGGTGCTGTGGTTCCTGGTCAATTCGCTGGTCCTGAATACGTACCTGCCCATTCCCGTTGCCGTCAAAGTGCGGGTACTGCGGCTGTTCGGTGCCCGCATCGGCACGGGTGTAATTATCAAGCCGGGCGTCAACATCAAGTATCCGTGGCTGCTCCGGGTGGGTGATCACGTCTGGATCGGCGAACAGGTCTGGATCGACAACCTGAGCGAGGTCGTCATCGGCGACCACGCCTGTCTATCGCAGGGAGCGATGCTGCTCACGGGCAACCACGACTACCGGCGACCCACGTTCGATTTGACGGCCCGGCCCATCACGCTCGGTAACGGCGTCTGGATCGGGGCACGGTCGGTGGTGTGTCCGGGCGTATGCTGCGAGTCGCACGCGGTGCTGGCGGTTAACTCGGTGGCTACCCGCTCGCTGGAAGCCTACGGAATCTACCAGGGCAACCCGGCCATGCTGGTTCGGCACCGCGAAATCAGTTTGTGAAAAAAAGTTGGTGAATTATGAATTACCTATCGGCATCGGCTCCTGTACATGTTCACGACTCAGTCTCCCGCGTGAAAGTATCCATCATCACGGTCGTCTACAACGGGGCCGAACACATCCGGGATTGCATTGACTCCGTACTGAGTCAAACGCACCCCGACATCGAGTACATTATCATCGACGGGCAGTCGACAGATGGCACGGCAGCCATCATTCGATCATACGGCACGAAAGTTGCCTTTTTCGTGTCGGAACCCGACAAAGGGCTGTACGATGCGATGAACAAGGGAATCCGGTTAGCCACGGGGGATGTCATCGGTCTGCTGAATGCCGATGATTTCTACCGGCACGATGCGGTCATTGCCAACATGGTAGCACTGATCGAACGAACGGGCAGCGACGCGGTGTACGGCGACATGATTTACGTGGACCGCAACGACACCCGAAAACTGAAGCGGTACTGGCGGTCGGGACCGTACCGGGAGAACGCCTTCCGGTGGGGCTGGATGCCCGGCCACCTGTCGTTCTTCGCCCGGCGAAGCCTGTATGAACGCTACGGCCTGTTCAGACTCGATCTGAAAAGCGCGGCCGATTATGAGTTGATGCTGCGCTTCATTCATAAGCACAAAGCCAAGCTGTCGTACATGAACGAGGTAACGATTGTGATGCGGGCCGGGGGAATCAGTAACGCAAACCTGACGAACCGAATCAGGGCCAATGGTGAGGACCGGTTAGCGTGGCAACTGAACGACGTGAAACCGTATTTTTTCACCCTTTGGCTGAAACCACTCCGCAAACTCACCCAGTACGTAAGCAAACCGCCAGCCATCGACGCAGCCCCGGCACTAATTTAGCTGCCGCTTAATCAATTTTACTTTGCAAAGTAGGTCCTGCCCATGACTTTTGTGTACCCTCCTGCAACTGCCCGCCAGAGCGCAACCGGGGAAACAACGTCACCAGTTTCCAGGCCGGATCACTCATCAGCACGACACGAACTAAATCACCAGCCTTATGAACGTTGACCTTTTCATTGCCTACATCCAGCATAAATTTCAGGACGAGCTGTTTACCCTTGGGCTTTACCAGTGCATCTTGTCTTTTTTGGTGGCCTGCTTTTTCGCCGTCGTGGCCATTCCGGTCATCATCAAGATATCGGAGTTAAAGTTGCTCATGGAGAAGCCCGGCGAACGCGGGTCACACACTACCCCAACGCCGACTTTCGGCGGCATCGCTATTTACGCAGCCATCCTGATCGCCTACTTTCTGTGGCCCAGCATCGACCAAACCGACATGTACCGCACCAACCTGTCGGTGGCGGGCATGACGATTCTGTTTTTCATCGGCATCAAAGATGATCTGGTCGGTATCGACCCCAACAAGAAAATCCTGTTTCAGGTGTTGGCGGCCATGATCCTGATTTTCTTCGGCGACCTGCGGGTGGATTATCTGTACGGCATTTTGGGCTTTCACCACATCGAAACCGCCATCAGCGTGCTGCTGACGTGCTTTATTTTCATTGCCCTCACCAACGCCTTTAACCTCATCGACGGCATCGACGGGCTGGCGGGGGGCATTGCTACCATTGCCAGTGCTACGTTTGGCGGCTGGTTTCTGCTGACCAACCATTTCACCATGGCTTGCTTAGCGTTTACGCTGGCGGGGGCACTGATCGGCTTTCTGCGGTTCAATTTCTCAAAAACCAGCAAGATTTTCATGGGCAACACCGGTTCGCTCATCATTGGCTTCATGCTGGCCTTTTTCGCCGTCCGGTTCGTCAACCTCAACGCGTCGTTCCGCTATGAATCAACGGCTTTTTTCAACGCGCCCATCGTTGCCATCGTTATCCTGATTATCCCGATTTTCGATACGCTGCGGGTGTTTTTGGTCAGGATTTTGGCGGGCCGGTCGCCTTTCTCGGCCGACCGCAACCACATGCACCACATTCTGCTCGACAATGGCCTGTCGCACATTCAGGCAACGGTCATTCTGTGCAGCATCTCGCTCTCCAACACGATCCTGTTCTTTCTGCTGCACCGCAACATCGGCAACACCGAATCGCTGCTGATTCTGGGCGGGTTATTTATTCTTTACATGGTCGTTAGCTTTCTGCTGAAGATGCGCATCATGTACGTCTCCACCCATCCGCGCCGTCGCCGGGCGGTGCTGCGCCGGAAGTTGCAAAGCGGCCTGTTCGGCCGCCGTTTGGTCGACTATTTATAGGTCGATTATACCCACAAAAAAGGCTTCCACATTCATGTAGAAGCCTTTTTTGTGGGTAAGTCAGTCACCGCAGCCAGTTTGTGCATATATAATTGACAGACTCGCGCACGGCGGACGAATCGGCCATTTTCGATAAAAAATAACTGCTGCCCCGCAACCGGCTCTCTTCGATATCGTCTTCGCTGGCCGTGTGCGACCACACCACAACCGGCACGTCCTGAAGCCGGTCATGCGCCCGAATCCAGGTCAGAATATCCAGGCCGCTCGTTTCCGGCAGGCGCAGGTCCAAAAAGATCAGACTGGGCGTCAGCGGGGATGTATCGGCGAAGGCGACGGCGTGGGCGAACTGCAACGCATGATGGATTCTGGTTTGTTTAGTGCAATGCTGCATAACCATTTCCAGCAACACGCATTCGTCCTCATCATCGTCAATCAACAGTATGTGGTTCTCCATCAGGCTCCGTGTGGTTTATCAGGTCATTCCATCGGTGTGGTAACTTCAGTGCTTAACCCGGAAACAGCATCGGTTGTTATCGGCAAACCAATCCCCATCTACGTACGCCACCCTGCCCGGAAGATCCCCGGTCGGCCGGAAGAGTTGAGCACAAACCAAACCCTCCCTCCTCAAATTAGTTAGTAGGGTACACCCCGGCCGGACGCGCACCCGACGGGCACTACCCGCCTTTGAATGCAGTCTGACACCACCACTTCGACCGACCGGCCACCCGACCGGCCCGTTATTACCCGGCGTCTCGACCGGTTTTTTTTGAATTTAGCCGACGTAATGGCATTTGTCGGCCGTTTCTTCCAGGAAGTGTTTCTGCCGCCCTACGAGTTCAAGGAGATTGTCCGGCAGTGCTACGAAGTTGGTTATCGGTCGTTGCTGCTCATTTCAACAACGGGGTTCATCACGGGCATCGTTTTTACCAACCAGTCGCGACCATCCCTGACCGAGTTCGGCGCGGCCTCGTGGCTGCCGTCGCTGATCGCCATTGCCATTGTGCGGGCACTGGGGCCGCTCGTGACGGCCCTGATTGCGGCCGGTAAAGTGGGGTCGAGCATCGGGGCCGAACTGGGGTCGATGAACGTGACCGAGCAGATCGACGCGATGGAAGTATCGGGCACCGGCCCATTTAAGTTTCTGGTCGTCACGCGGGTGCTGGCCACCTCGTTTACGATCCCACTGCTAACGATGTACACGATTTTTGTAGCCCTCATCGGTGCGTATATCAACATCAGTCAGAACGAGCAAACCAGTTTCACGTCCTATATTCAGGAGGTGTTCGGGGCCATTACGTACGTCGATATTTTTGCGTCGCTGCTCAAATCCATCGTGTTCGGCTTCACCATCGGCATGGTTGGCTGCTACAAAGGCTACCACTCGTCGAAAGGCACCGAAGGCGTGGGCAAAGCGGCCAACTCCGCCGTGGTGACGTCCATGTTTTTAGTATTTATCGAAGAACTGCTCTCGCTCCAGATCGTGAGCGCAATACGGGGCAACTAAGTAAAGAGCGAATGAATGAAAGGGCGAAAGAGCGGCTGTCGCACCACCATTCACTCTTTCGCTCATTCACTCTTTCGCTCATTAATGTATGACCGAATCCGTCATCACCATTCGGGGACTGAAAAAATCCTTCGGCGATCTGCACGTGCTGCGGGGCGTCGATCTGGACGTGCACCGGAGCGAAAACGTGGTGGTGCTGGGGCGGTCGGGCACGGGAAAATCGGTGCTCATCAAAATTATCGTCGGCCTGCTCAAGCCCGATGCGGGCAGCGTACTGGTGCTGGGGCAGGATGTGGAGCGGTTGCGGGGCCGGGACTTAGACGCGTTTCGTCGGCAGGTGGGATTTTCGTTCCAGAGCAGTGCCCTCTACGACAGCATGAGCATCCGCGAGAATCTGGAGTTCCCGCTCGTTCGCAACACCCGCAACCTGAGCCGGGCCGACATCGACCGGGCGGTGGAGGAAGCCCTGGCCGACGTTGGCCTGTCGCAGACCATCAACCAGATGCCGTCGGAACTGTCGGGCGGGCAGCGCAAACGCATCGGCATTGCCCGGACGCTCATTCTGAAACCCGAGATCATGCTGTATGACGAACCCACGGCCGGTCTGGACCCGATTACGTGCATCGAGATCAACAATCTGATCAACGAGGTGCGCGAACGCTACCGGGCCACGTCCATCATCATCACCCACGACCTGACCTGCGCCAAAGCAACCGGTGACCGCGTGGCGATGCTGCTCGACGGCACATTTGAGCGCGTTGGCACATTCGATGAGGTGTTCGCCGATCCCGACGAGCGGGTACGGCAGTTTTACAACTATAACTTTGTGAACTGAATCTTCGGTTCGTGGTTTGTGGTTGGCTGACCGGACCGGCATCCGGTTAATGCCGGTCCGCCGGATGCGTCAGCCAACCACGAATCCCGGCGGGGAACCGCACAAACTACAAACCACGAACTACAAACCCGTCCATGAGTACCGAATCCAATAAACGCTCCGTCGTCGTCGGCGTTTTCGTCCTGCTGGGCGTCCTTATTTTCGTGGCCGGGGTGTTCGTCCTCGGTGGTCAGCAAAAACGCTTCACCAGGAGCGTCCGCATTATGGCCGTTTTCAACGACGTGGCTGGGCTGAAAGCGGGTAATAACGTGTGGTTCTCGGGCGTCAAAATCGGCACCGTCAAGCGGGTCAAGTTCTTCGGTACGGCGCAGGTCGAAGTCGACATAGACATTGAGCAGAGTGCCCAGTCGTATATTCGTAAAGATGCCCAGGCCACCATCAGCTCCGACGGGCTGATCGGCAACAAGATCGTGCAGATTTTCGGCGGCACGCCCAACGCCGAACCAGTGGAGGAAAACGACCGGCTCAAGACAATGGAAGCCCTCAGTTCGGACAAGGTGCTGGAAACATTGCAGGAAAACAATCAGAATCTGCTCCGCGTTACCAACGACTTCAAGGCGTTGGTGGGCAACATCCGCCGGGGAAAAGGCGCCGTGGGGGCCGTACTGACCGATTCCATCGTGGCCAACAACTTTAAATTGGCGATGGAAAACCTGCAAAAAGCATCGCTGAATACGGTTAAAGTGACCAGTTCCGTCTCGGCGTTTGCGGCTAAACTAAACACGAAGGGATCACTCGCCAATGAGTTGGTAACCGACACAACGGTGTTCCGGCGGCTGAGCCGGTCGGCGGTCAAACTTGAGTCCGTAGCGGGTTCGGCGGAGCAAGCCGTGGGCAATCTGAGTAAAACGTCGGAGAACGTGAACCGGGCGTCGGAAAAGCTCAACAACACCAACAGCCCGCTGGGGGTGTTGCTGACGGATCAGGAAACGGCCACCAACCTGCGCACCACGCTGCGCAACCTCAACCGGGGCACGACTCTGCTGAACGAGGACCTGAAAGCCGCCCAGAATAACATTCTGCTGCGCGGGTATTTCAGGAGGAAAGCAAAGGAAGCCGCGAAGCAGAAAGCCGACAGCACGGCGGCAGTAGTACAGCCGTAAATCGTGCTGGATAGGAAACCTGATCAGGCATCCGACGTTTCTCCAGCCGCAACACGAAGGCCATTGTATCGGCGACAACTTTATTGAACGGGGTAAAGCGTCCTGTAACCGGCGAACTCCTCATTCAAATGACGATCTTCATCCCGCGAGAGTTGATGCAGTTCGGACGGTATAACGTCGGTCGCTTTTTTTACTTTTAGAAACTGAACAAAATCAACTACTTCTACCAGTGTCTCGGCCGAAAAGTCCTTTGTTTGCTCAATCAGTGTCTTTTGTAGTTCACTAACAGACATGACCAGGTATTGTGTTACGACTGTTAACGTACGTCTTTATCAGTCAGCCAACTACCAATTCAGTATCGACAATTACCTGCTCATTTCAGTTTACCAGTTCCTGCCACGAAATCAGCCCGATGGCCAGCACGGCCAGCCCCAGCCCGATTTTGTTGATCGCCGAGAGTTGCTCCCGGAAGAAAACGGCCGCCACAACCGCTGCCAGCCCGATGACGCCGATGTTGTAGAGCGGGTACACAAACGCCCCGTTGCCGCCGAACGCCGACAGTGCCAGCAGCAGCGTGTAGAAACTCAGAAAATTAGGGACGCCCAGCGTAACAGCCCCGAAGAGACTCTTCGCCCGGAGCGTTTCCTTACCCTGCGCCAATCGTACCAGCAGCATCAGCATCCCGGCTGCGATGGCCCCCACGACCATCGTCAACGTGACCTGCACGGTTTTGTCGGCCGAGGGAATGTAGCGCAGGTTCATGTAATTAATCATGGTATTGGTGGCACCGTAGCACACAAACACCGCCACCGGCAGCAACACACCCGCCCCCGGCCGACCGGTGCGCCGGTGCGACGATTTCGTCCGGGCCTGTGTCTTCACAGACCCTTTTCCAACTGCCCCCTCTCCCGGATTCGCTCCCTCTTCCCCCTTTCTGTACGTACTCAACCCTACCGCCACCACCGCCAGCGCAAGGCCAAGGTAATTGAGCGCGTCGAACGATTGAGTCCCCGCGCTGAATACGAACAGACTGAAACAAACCGGAATCACCAACGACAAGTTGTTGGCGAGCGAGGTAGCCGTGATCCCCATCCGCTGCGTACTGGCCCCCGACAGCAGGAACGTCAGCACGAAACCCACGCCCAAACCGAGGGCTAACCACGTCCAGGTCTGGGCAAAATCGATACTGAACGACTGACCGGCGGGCAACAGCAACAGGCCCGTCAGGAAACAAACGGGGTAGTTGAACACGATAGCCTGGAACGTATTGATCTTGTAGCGGGGAAACAGACGGAAATTCAGCAGCAACACAACGGACAGGGCAATGCTCAAAACGAGAAACAGCATGGTGGGCGACGGGATAAGTTTCTGCGAAACTACGAACCGGCCCGGTATGGTTCGCCCTATATTCGGCACTTGATTCACGCTACGCCGTCCATGCTGAAAAAACTCGTCGCACTGCTCAGCCTGTCGCTGTCGGTGGCGTTTGGCCAGCGCACCGTCTCGGTCTCGGCAACGGTAGCCCCCGCGCTGGTCCGCACCAACTACAACCGAACGTTCCTGTATCCCGACAGCGACGGTCAGGTGGTGGAACCGATATTTCTGGCGGGCACAACCCACGCCATCGGCTACTCGGCCGGGCTGACGGTCTGCTACGCCTACGCCCCCGGCTGGTCGGCGACAGCGGGTATCTGGTACGGTCAGGCAGCCCTGCGGCAGGCCCGCCCGGTGGCAGGCGACGGCACAACGGCCATTCGGAGCCAGGCGGTGCGCCTGCCGCTACTGCTCAACTACCACCCAACCCGGCGGCTGTCCCCTTATTTCTCACTCGGACTGCTGCTCGATTTTCCGCTGACGTCGCGGGTGGTGGTCACGCGCCCCGGCCTGCCCACGCAGCGGCTGCGGCTGCGCACCAACGCCGGACCAGTATTCAAACCCATGCTTGGGGCGGGCGGACGCTACCGGCTAAACGACCGTTTCGCGCTGATCGTCCAGCCGGTGTGGGTCTATACGTTAGGGCGGTTCGGCGGGGGACAAACGGCCGACTCGTCCTATGAAATGAGCGTTCTGACGCAGGTAACGTACCAATTTTAGGTCACCTTAGTCTTCGTATTACCGTCTGGCAGCACAAACGCCCCCTCCGAAAGACGCGGGGTCACGATGCTGCCGGGCAACCCGGCACGTCGATTATGTGTTAGTCTGCAACAGCCTGTTTACACGCACCAAGCACCCTATGAAATTGACAGTTGAGTACCTGCACGACGTTCTTGGCAACCAGTTTGAACACAAACTCATCGAGGAGTTGGCCGGGGTAGGTCAGTACAAAGCGGCATCGGTGGGGTCGTACCTGATTCGGCCCGGCGAGTACATCCGTTCAGTTCCCATCATCATAAAAGGATCGATCAAAATTCTGCGTCCCGATTCCGAAGGTCGCCAAGCCCTGCTGTACTACCTTGGCGAAATGGACACCTGTGCCCTGTCGCTGATGGGCTGTTTGAGCAGCAAACGCAGTGAGATCACCGCCGTTGTGGAGGAAAAAACGGAACTCATCGCGATTCCGATTGAGAAGGTTGACGAGTGGATGTGCCGTTTTTCGACCTGGAAACAGTTTGTCTTTCAAACCTACCAGAAACGGTTCGATAGTTTGCTAATGACCATCGACGACGTCATCTTCCACAAATTAGACGAACGACTGCTGACGTACCTGCAAAAAAAGATCAGCAGTTGCCAGTGCAGCGTCCTGTCGATTACCCACGAGGAGATCGCCGGGGAATTAGCCACCTCGCGGGAAGTTATATCCCGTTTACTGAAGCAATTGGAAAAGCGCGGACACCTCAAATTGATGCGCAACAAAATAGCGATGTTGTCCTGATTTCTACTCTACCC
>JAYTAC010000039.1:0-5429 GCA_043737755.1 Spirosoma sp. | reverse complement strand
CCTCGTTGAGTCGGTCAGCAAAGACCCCCAGTTTCTGATCCGCCAACTTTTACTGAGCCGGCGGGGTGAGCTGTGGGCCGACATTTTTCCCGAAGGGTTTGCCCGCTTCTCCCCGCAACGGGGCCGCTTCGTGGTGACGGATACCCGGCAGGCCGACTACGAGGCCACCATCCATTCACTGGCTGAGGACCGGGACGGCTCGTTTCTAATGGCAACTGTCACGCATGGGTTAGTGGCCTATAATCCGGTAAGCCGACGGGATTCGATCCGGCCTGAAAACGAATCCATGACGCTCAGCCAGTGTACAGCGGCCCTGCCCGACCGCTTTGGCAACACCTGGGTAGCAGCCTATAATAATGTTTCGGTCATCACGCCCCAGAAACAGGTGCTAAACTTCCGGCTACCCATCAACGAGTATACGACGGAGTACGCTACGAGCCTGTTTCCAATGCGCAACGGGCACGTCATGTCGGTTCAGAAAGGTCACGTAATCGAGTTCAAGCCCGAGAACCTCAGACCGATACGGGCGCCGGAACCAGTGCTGCTCAACCGAATATTAGTGAACGACAGCGTGTTGGTACTGCCCGGCCATTCCCCCGCCATCCCCATCCGACTGAAGGCTGAGGACAACTCGTTTATGATGGAGTTCAGTAGTCTGTCGTCCGTTACCGACGACCGTTACCTGTGTAAACTGGAAGGATACGACGATACCTGGAAGGAAAGTATTTACCAGTCGGAGGCTATTTACACCAAACTGCCCGGCGGTGACTACGTCTTTGCCGTCAAAGCGGTGGCGGGCGGGAAGGAAACTGGCGAAACCAAGCTGGTCATTCACATTGACACCGTTTTTTACAATACCCGCTGGTTTCGGGTGGCCCTGATTAGCTTCGTGCTGGCACTGACGTATCTGTTTTATCGATACCGTACCCGGCAGATCGCCCGGCTGCACCACTTTCAGATTCAGACAACGCGACTGGAACGCGACAAAGCTGAAATTCAGTACCAGAATCTCATTAATCACCTCAACCCCCATTTTCTGTTCAACAGCCTGACCTCGCTTAACAGCCTGATCCTGACCAGCCCTAAGGAAGCCTCTTCGTTTCTCAAGAAACTGTCGGTGATCTACCGCTACATTCTGCAAAATAAAGACTCGGAACTCGTCAGCCTTCAGGACGAACTGACCTTCACGCAACACTACATCGACCTGCAAAAAACTCGCTTCGATACTGGCCTGCAGATTACTATGAACATCAGCCCCGCGTACCTGACCCGGCAGATTGTACCCGTCACGATCCAGAATCTACTCGAAAATGCCATAAAGCACAACATCATCAGCGACGATAGTCCTCTCCAAATCCGAATTTACACCGCAGCGGAAACACTGTTTATAATGAATACGCTGCAACCGAAAGGTTTCGTGGAAACGTCGAACAAACAGGGCTTAGCCAGTCTGAAATCCCTGTATGGGTACCTGAGCCGACGCCAGCTTGGCATGACTAAAACAGCTACTCATTTTACCGTAGCGGTCCCGTTACTACAACCTCACACAACTTGAATTAGTCACGTAGTCACCATATCAGGGGCTGTATCGGAGGTATTACTGAACGATTTTCAGCAGTAGCCCACACTGACACAAATCATTCACTGATAGCAAAATAACAAGTTCATTTGGTAGTGGCTGAAACGTGCTAATTGAAAGATCTTTTTATAAAATTTTAATCCTAACTCGTTAAATTAGAGGTCATTATCTTCACATTCTCATTGGCTTGCAATGCCAATCAACACGTTTCAGCCACTACCATTCATTTAATAAAATTAGTAACTCATTTATTGACTAAAAATGGCCGGTTGAGTAGGAGGGGGGCCTGTAGGGATATAAGCAGGTATGTCATGTAAGAAAACATACTCCTGGGCAAAACCATGCGTGCCATGAAGTATAACGACGGTGGGCAAAGGCCCGGCTCCCGTTGGTGTTGCAATTGCCGCCCGAATCAGGCCTCTATCGGTAGGCACGTGTATCCAGTAAACGGAGCCGGTGTCGATTGGCAATGAATCGGGCGTGACTGACAATAGCAGGTCCTTCTGATTGTGATTCGGTCTATTCGCCCGATCAGGTAACGTAAGCCACGGGGCTTTATAGGTCTGAAGCCATGCCTGATGAAGGAGTAGAATACTGGTTATGAAAAGCGTTGCTTTGATCATGATAGATATCCTGCTGATCTTCTGCCTACCGGTTGTAGTTCACGATCTTCATTCCGGTCAGCTTGGTTTCCCGTCGTCTGGAAAATCGGAACCGAACCGATGCATTATTCTGCGGTTGTAGTTCGAATGTGGCTTCGGTGTCGTTTACGCCCCCGATAAACGTATTGGCGTCCCGATACGATAAGCCGCCCATAATCTGATTATTTCGTTTATAAAACAGTAGGTCGCCTTCCCGGTAGAACTCCATCATCGCGTTATCACTCATTTTATAGATACCCGAAACCTTGCGAAAAACGTCATCATCCGGCAGATACTCGTTTCTCAAAATGACATCAAACCTTAGTTCGCTTTCGTTGTCCTTGATTTTAGTTAACGGCAGGATTCGGTTAATCGCTAAGGGCGATTTGGTGCTGGGATCGGTCTCTAAATTTGGATCACCTTTAAAGTAAAGTTGCGTGATCAAATCCTGTTGCCCTTCGGCCGATATCCGCATATGGATATGAGCGGGCCGGTATTGAGACGGATCGGCTTCGGTGGGGTAGGGAACTGGGATGCCGGTAACAAACGAATACGTCCCATTCCGGTTTACCCGCTGGCTGGCCCGGTATATGAACTCATCCGACGTATTATCGTAAAGACCCTCCTTGTTGCACTGCCAGATTTCGATCAGGCAGTTACCCATTGGGGATTTGCCGTCTTCTCTAAATACGGTGCCGGATAGCCGTAAAATTTCGCCTTGGAAATCGGTTGGATTCAGGTTCTTTCTGAACGGAGCACCCGGCCTGTACCAGGGGCCCAGAATATCGGTCGTCGTAGGAGTGTCGCCAATGAAGCGGCCTTCGCGCCAGCTTATACTGCCGAATGCCCCCATCCCAACGGCAGACAGGCTCATACCTTCTATAAATGTTCGGCGTTGCATAAACGGTTGTGTTTTATTCCAGACGGTTCAGAACAAAGCTGACCTTCGGCCTTATTAAGTTTAGCTCGACGGCCAGTGCTGCTTTTTGCGTACCTCGGTCGAGTGGTGCGTGACCATCTGCCAGTGTCCGTCACACCACCGCTGAAGAGTTAGTTTGCGCGAGGCTCTTATTATGACAAGGGAATACCGGCAGATTGGTCTTTTATTCGGTGGGAAGGGCAGCCCAAGGAGTTCCATGCCGTAAACTCGCCAAAACGTTTGCTCTTCCTGCTGATTGGTAAATGGGCCTCTCTTTCGTCGCTCGCTGAAGAACTCTTCCATCCTGCCCGCTGGCTGAAACATAATCAGCAAGATGGCCAGTCCCTCATTGACCTTAGCAAAGGCATGAGCCACTTTACGCGGCACGAAGACGCTATTCCCGGCCTTATAGAGAAACAGCTCCTCTCCGGCCTTTGCAGCATATTCGCCCTCAACCACGCGAAACCATTCATCCTGGTCTTGATGAACATGAAGGGGCGGTCCCCCCTTCTCAATTCGCTTGGTCTCATAAATATAAACGTCTCCCTGGGTATCCTTACCAGAAATTTTAGTGGTAGACCCATCGCCCTAGGCATTGGTAGACGTCCCGGTAAATCGATCTTTACCGGCCTCAACTTTAAAGATTACTTACTTCATCCGTTCATCAAATCGCTAGTATATCTATTCGCTTTGCCTCTTTTCTGGCAATGACACGTACCTTTTTTTTCCTCTCGCTACTCATACTTGCTTATTGCCACCAACAAGTAGCTCAGCCGATCCAAACAACCGCTCCAGAGGTGACCCTTCGCGCAGCGGCCTCGTTCCCGGTGGGGGCAGCCATCAACCCCAGCCTGCTGACAGGAAAGCTAATCTATCGGCAAACTCTCGAACGCGAATTCAGCAGTATCACAACAGAGAACCACCTAAAAATGGCCCAGGTTCACCCCGAGAAAGACCGGTACGACTGGTCTGGCGGCAACACAATCGTGAATTTCGCCAACCAGACGAACAAACGAATGCACGGCCACGCGCTGGTCTGGCATCAGTCAGTCCCTAATTGGGTGACTCAGTTCAAAGGTGATTCGCTGGCTTGGGAGGCACTAGTGCGCGACCATATTCAAACGGTTGTAAAGCAATACAAAGGTAAAATTGCCGCCTGGGATGTTGTCAACGAAGCGTTTCTGGACGATGGTACGCTCCGCCCCTCCATTTGGACGCAACACCTCGGCCCCGATTATGTGGCCCGCTGTTTTCAGTATGCCCGGCAGGCTGACCCTGCCGTAAAGCTGTTTTACAATGAATATGGACAGGAATACAGTGCCAAAAAATTAGCTACCATGCTGGCAATGGTGGCTGACTTCAAAAAGCGGGGCATCCCCATCGACGGAATCGGGCTGCAATTGCACACGCACATCGATCACCCCGATGCTCAAATGCAAAACGCAATCCGGCAGTCGGCGGCCACGGGGCTGCTGGTGCATATTTCGGAGTTGGATGTGCGGGTCAATCAGGCAAAAGTGGCCAATTTCGTAGTTACCGACGCACTTTTGCAGCGGCAAAAAGCCAAATTTAAGGCCATTGCCACTGCCTACCGAACACTGGTTCCTGCGGCCCAGCAACACGGTATCACCACCTGGAACCTGAGCGATGGCGACAGCTGGATTCCTAACTACTGCCAATGTCAGGATTTTCCGTTGCCCCTGGATAAGGATTTTAAGAAAAAACCGGCCTACGATGGTTTCCTAAGCGGGCTAAAACCTTAAATGAGGCTACTCAATCAGTTCCGGCAACGAACATGAATCCTCTTAGTGCCCAAGTCGCACCATTGAATCAGAGACAATCGGTTGAGCTGGATACCATAGATCAACATCAATGGGTCAAAAATGCAAGCGGTCGTTTCGGTCAACGTTTGGCCTATAAATCCTCAAGCTATCGACAAGCGAGATAATTTGGTATCCTGCTCGGTAAGCTATTGTACTGTCGGCGGGTCATTGACTGGTGCTGTTGTCGGAAACACAACCGGCCATCACCAGGAGAAGTAGCCACAGAGGGAGAGAAAAGGTTTTCAGCATACGGGTTGATCTGCGTCAGTGATTGACTGCCATTAGTGACCAACGTAATGCGAAATCCTTCCACGGGGTTGCTTGCTTAACAAACTTTAACGCGACGGGGCGGAACGCCTGTAGCGGAATGGTATGGTCGTGTTAAAACGGACAGTGTTCTTGCTCAACTTCCGTTATTATGGCAAGTTCCAACAAACCAACCCCTGCCCGTCGTAAATTCGATAAGG
>JAYTAC010000038.1:0-5437 GCA_043737755.1 Spirosoma sp. | reverse complement strand
CGGGTAGCCGGTCACGACGGTGAACTCGCAGGTGCCGCCCATGGCTTCGGCAATGCCTTCTGCTAACTTGACCATGCGCCGTTTGCCCTCCGCCCGCCATTCCTCGTTCATGCAGCGAAACGTACCCTGAATAGTCACTTCATTGGGAATCACGTTTGTGACACCGTCGGCGATGAACCGCCCGAACGACAGCACACTCGGACTGGCGGGGGGACAATTTCGGCTGATGATCTGCTGCAACGCCACGATGATGTGCGACGCAATCAGCACCGGATCGACCAGACCGTCGGGCATGGCTGCGTGACCGCCTTTGCCGCGCACGGTCAGGTACAGTTCGTCGGTGCTGGCCATGTACATTCCCTCGCGGAAGCCGATTTTCCCCACCGGGATGTTGGGTGCCACGTGCTGCCCGATCATGCTAACCGGTGTGGGGTTTTCCAAAACGCCTTCTCTGATCATTAGTGAAGCACCACCAGGGGCTTTCTCTTCGCCAGGCTGGAACACCAACTTAACCGTGCCGTCAAATTCGTGGCGCAGAACGTGCAAAATGCGGGCTACCCCCAGCAAACTTGCCGTGTGGGCGTCGTGCCCGCAGGCGTGCATGACGCCGTCGACAGTCGATTTATAGGGAACATCGTTGGCTTCGCGAATCGGGAGCGCGTCCATGTCGGCCCGAAGCGCGACGACCCGATTACCGGCTGATTCACCATTTTTATGGCCCTCGATCAGGGCCACCAATCCCGTATCGGCGACGCCTTCCTGCGGCTCGATGCCGATGGCTCTGAGTTGGTCGGCGACGAAGCGGGCTGTGTTGCGTTCGTGAAACGACAATTCAGGGTGCGCGTGTAAATGCTGACGGGCCTGAACGATATCAGCCGAATACTGGTGAGCGAGGGATTTTATGGAATCGAGCATGGTATGTCTAGTCTAAAGCAGCATCTTGCTGCTGGTTCGGTAGCATTGCGTTTCAAATCTGATCCAGCCAACGGGGGTACTATCTGACTATGAGCAGACAGCAAGATGCTGTCTAAGACCGTTACTGTGTCGTTATAAACTGATAATCATCGACAACCGTTTCCAGAAACGTCCGGCTTCCCAACGTGCTTCGGATGCCGGTCACTTCTTTGATCTTGTCGGCGGTGCGGGCCAGTACCCGTTCGTCGCCCCGCCGAAGCACGTCGCGCACAACCCGGATGTCGTGGTCTGCCAGCAAACTCACGTCCGGGAACTGAACGGCGTAATCGTCGGGCAAGGGTCGTGCCAGTACGTCGGTGAGCGAAACGGACGGTTTGGCTTTAACGACGGTTGTTCCGGCGGCAATATCGCCCAACCGCTGCCCGTTGCCGTTGGCTGCAACCGTGACAACGGGCACGACCCCGCCGAAGAACACCACCGATTCGACAATTCGGAGCAGCCACCGGAGCAGATACGCGCCCAAACCCGGCTGCGTACCATCGAGCATGACAACGCGGATTTGCATTGCCAACTTACCGAGACTGCGTCCGTTGAGCAGCCATTCGCAGAGCAGATCGTAGAGAGCAATCGGCAACAGCACGATCAAAATAATGTAGTATGTGCCGGTCGGGAACGCTAAGGCTGCCGGTACGACCAGCGTCAGCATGAACCAGCCCAGAAAAACTACGTAGTCGATCAGCGTGGCCAAGATGCGGTCGCCGATGCTGGCGGGTTCATATTCAAGGAGAACGTTCTGGGACGTGCGGATGGCAACGGGCATGAAAGCAGTCAGTAATTCGGTAAATGAAGCAGTCGCTGAGTCATTCGCGACTGCTTTTCAAAATTACCACCCGAATAGTTGGCCTTTATCACATTATTTGCCAAATTTTAGGTTCGTGTCCGCTACTTACGGTAACTGACCGGCTTATCAACTTTCTGACTGACCCACCTGACCAATGCGCGAATCCGTTTTTGTTAAACGCAACACCGACAAGTGGCAGGCCATTGAGCAAAACCCCACGCGTGACCCCGACGAACTGACGGCCCGCTTTGTGGAACTGACCGACGATTTGTCCTACGCCCGCACGTTTTACCCCGACTCGAACGTGACGCGTTACCTCAACGGATTAGCCGCCCAAATGCACCGGGGCCTGATGCAAAACCGGCGCGACGACCGCAGCCGGTTTGTCACGTTTTGGAAATATGAGCTGCCGCTGCTGTTCCGGCAGTCGCATCGGTTGCTGGCGGTGTCGGCGGGCGTTTTTTTGGCGGCCTGCGTGTTGGGCTGGGTGTCAGCGGCTCACGACAACACGTTCGTGCGGCTGATTCTGGGCGATCAGTACGTAAACATGACGCTCGAAAACATCAAAAAAGGGGACCCGCTCGGCGTCTACAACAGCAGCGATCAGGCCACGATGTTCGTGCAGATCACGCTCAATAACATCTACGTGGCGTTTCGGACGTTTGTTTTCGGGCTGTTTGCGTCGTTCGGCACCGTGGCGATGCTGTTCTACAACGGGGTAATGCTGGGGTCGTTCCAGTACTTTTTCTACGAACGCGGTCTGCTGCTCGACTCGGTACTGAAAATCTGGATTCACGGCACGCTCGAAATCTCGGCCATCGTCATTGCGGGCTGCGCGGGTCTGACGGTCGGCAACAGCCTGCTCTTTCCCGGCACGTTTTCGCGGTTGGAGTCCTTCAAACAGGGCATCAAACAGGGCCTGAAAATTGCGGTGGGATTAGTGCCGGTGTTTATAGTGGCCGGTTTTCTGGAAAGCTTCATCACGCGCCTGACGCTCCCGCCCATCGTGAGCGGAGGTATCATCATCGTCTCGGCGGGGTTCATCATCTGGTATTTTATTCTGTATCCAATTTCCTTAAACCGTACAATCAAATCATGATTCATCTTTTCGAGCAACGCGACTTCGGTCAAAAAATCAACGCTACGTTTCAGTACATCAGCCAAAACTTCCGCAGTCTGGGCATGGCTCTGCTCTACATCGTGGGGCCGATGGCGGTGGTGGCGGGTATTGCATCGGGGATTATGCAGTCGAACCTGCTAAAATTAGCGGGCGAAACAACCCGGATGCAGCCGAATGACCCGATGGCTGCCTTACAGGTCCTGAGTCAGTTTACATCGCCGACGTTTTGGTTAGCCATGCTGTTTAGTCTGTTGGCCAACGTCGCGGTTGTGCTGACTACCTACGCCCACATGAACGTGTATGACCGGACAGACGGCCGTTTTGTTACCGTGGCGAGCGTTTGGGCGGAGGTGCAGCCTGCTCTTGGCCGGGCCGTCATCATCTCGGTGCTTGGGTCGATTATCACGGGAGTTGCCATGCTGTTTCTCATTATCCCCGGCATTTACGTTGCCGTTGTGCTGTCGCTGGCACTGGCCGTAACGACGTTTGAGGGCACTGGATTTGGTGAAACGTGGGAACGCTGCTTTCAGTTGATTCGTAATAGATGGTGGTCAACCTTCGGGCTTATCATCGTTGTGGCGATTATCGTCGGTATCGTCGGAATGATTTTTTCCATTCCAACGGCCGTAATTGGCTTTTTGATCGGTGGAAAAATGCTGCCCGACGTGTCGACAGTGTGGTTAGTAGTCGGCAACGTCATTGCATTGGTGGGACGGACGCTGCTCAATTCCATTGTGTATTTAGCCATCGGCTTTCAATATACCAACTTGGTCGAGCGGCAAGAGGGCCGGGGTTTGGTCTCCGCCATCGACAGCATCGGTATGCCAAAACCGCGAACGCCCAATGAAGGTGAGTATTAACGGGCTGAGGTGGGCGAAAGTCTTGACTTTTACTGTACTGGCTCTCCTGTTTAGCGGCTCGTTCACCGCGTCGGCGCAACCCAAACCGGCTTCTAAAGCCATCACTGCCCCCGACGACCGGTCGCCGGTTGTGGTTCGCTACCCCGCCCCGGACCGGCTGCGCGAACTGCAAACCGACCGCGACTACCAGTACAGCCGCGACGCTCCCCCGCCCGAAAACCCGCTGGCCCGGTTTCTGGTGTGGCTGTGGCGCAAAATCGGCGAGTTTCTGAGCAGCAAAGCCTACCAGAACGTGGGGCAATACGTGGTGCTGGCCGCCATTGCCGGATTGGTCATCTACCTGCTGGCAAAGGCCGAAGTCTTGGGCTTTCTGTTTCCGAAACGGGCGCAGTCGAGTCCGCTGGATTATGAGAGTTTGGCGGAAAACATTCACGGTATTGACTTCGACACCGCCGTGAACGAGGCCGTTGCGCAGCGTAATTACCGGCTGGCGGTTCGGCTGTTGTACCTGCAAACGCTGAAACATCTTGCCGATGCCGACCGGATTCAGTACAAGCCCGACAAGACCAACCGGCAATACGTGTATGAACTCGCGAACTCGCCTTTGCAGATTGATTTCGAGTTGCTGACGCGCCAGTTCGAGCTGGCGTGGTACGGTGACTTCCCGGTGGATGAAACCCGGTTCGGAGCCATTCGTGGGCAGTTTCAGTCGTTCAATCGCCCGTTCGCGTCGCGGCAAACACCCGTAAACGACGCAGCCAGCACTGCGCAAATCCAGTCGTGAAGCCCAACAAATACCTCCTGATTCTGCTGGCGACCATTATGGCCTACGTGCTCTTTGAGTATTACCGCCCCAAACCGCTCGACTGGACGTCGACCTACCAGAACGATGACAAAATCCCGTTCGGGACGCAGGCACTCTACGAACTGCTGCCGGGCATCATGCAGCAGTCAGCCGCCAACGTGAAGATGGTGCGCTTGCCGGCATATAATTTCCTGACCGAGACGAAACCGACTGGCCGCAGCAATTACGTGTTCATCTGCCAAGAGTTTAAGGCCGATGGTAACGACCTGAAGCAACTGCTCGGCTACGTCCGGCGGGGCAACAACGTGCTGGTTTCGGCCTATGACCTGCCCGACACGCTGGGCAGAACACTGGGATTCAAAGCCAACGTGAAAGACCCAACTAAAGCCGACTCGACCCTGCGCCAGAACTTCGTGAACGGGCCTCTCAAAAAGTCGGGCGGTTATAACTTCTTCCATGACGACGGCCGTAATTTCTTAGTCATCAAAGAGCCACGTAACATCACGGTGCTGGGCCGGAACGTCCGCAATGAGCCGGTGTTCATCAAAATACGGTACGGAAAAGGTCACTTTTTGGTGCATAACCTGCCGCTGGCATTCACGAACTATTACGTGCTGGACCCGAAAACGTCGGACTACACGGCTAAAGCGTTGTCGTACCTGCCCGCCCTGCCCACCTACTGGGACGAGTACCAGAAGCAGGGCCGTTTCGACAAAGAGCAGCAGTCCATTTTCCGCTACGTCTGGAGTCAGCCCGCGCTCAACTGGGCGTATTACCTTGTTGTGTTCGGGCTGGTTTTCTACGCTATCTTCGCCGGGAAGCGGACGCAGCGGGTTATCCCGGTCATCGAAGCACCCCAAAACACGTCGGTCGATTTTGTGAAAACCGTTGGTCGG
>JAYTAC010000037.1:0-5444 GCA_043737755.1 Spirosoma sp. | reverse complement strand
GTTCCATGCCGGGCAGCACACGGGCGCGGTCGATTACGGCCTGAACCAACGCCCGGCCAACGCCTTTCCCCGCCGACTCTGCCGAGACGTACATTCTGAACAGCAGTCCTTTGTGACGCAGTTTCTCGCGGATGTCGCCGTCCCGCGCGAAACTGACCACGCCCAGATAGCGGCCCGTGGTGGTGTTGGTGGCGGCCATTGTAAAGCTGTTGGCGGTGCCACGGGTGGGGAAAGAAGCCCCGGCTTCGTCACCCACCGATAGCCGGAATGCGTTGGCGTGGTCGCGCAGGCCAGTTGTCAGGAAGGCCTGGTAGGGAATAAGATCGGTGTCGGTCAGGTCAATGAATTGGTAGTCCATGTTTTCAGGTGTAGTTCTGTTCCGTCGAAAACGGCGTAAGTTTTGGCCGATACCCATTCGCCGAGGTTGACGTAGCGGCTGGTATCCGACACGGCCAGGTCGAGGGGCAGGTGGCGGTGCCCGAAAATGTAGTAGTCGTGGTGCTGCTGCGCTTCGATTTCGCGGCAGTACTGCATAAGCCATTCGCGGTCGTCGCCCAGAAATTCTTCTTCATTCTTTAGCTGATTGCTGATGCGGCTCCGGCGCGACCAGTTTTGGGCCAGTCCGATGCCCACGTCGGGGTGCAGATACCGAAACAGCCGCCGGGCCAATCCGCTCTCAAACACCACTTTCAGTCGCTTATAAACGAAATCGCCGGGACCGAGACCGTCGCCGTGCCCGATCAAAAATTGCCTGCCGTTGATTGTGTACCGACGTGGTTCGCGGTAGACGGGAATGCCCATTTCCTGCGTAAAATAGTCGCTCATCCACATGTCGTGGTTGCCCGTAAAGAGCACGACCCGCGTTCCGTCGTCGGTCAGTTCGGCCAATTTGCCCTGTAGCCGGATAAACCCCTTCGGAATGGTGTGTTTGTACTCGAACCAGAAATCGAACACGTCGCCGACCAAAAAAATGATTTCGGCACGGGGGCGGATGCTGTCGAGCCAGGCCACCACGGCCCGCTCGCGGGTGCGGCTTTGCTCGGGCGTGGGGGTGCCGAGGTGAAAATCGGAGGCAAAGTAGACGCTGCGGCCGGGCGGCAACGGAATCGTTTCGATATCAGACATACGGGTGGTAAATCGGGGGCGAAATTACGCAGGGATTCGCACTCACCATCGGCGGATTGCCATCGACAGAACCGCGTGACCATTAATTCAGCCCGGAGCCGAACAACAGCGCGATTCTGATTGTAGTTAAGAAAACGCTAATTTTGGGCTTTCTTACCAACAAGTCATGAAACTTAACTCGCTGATTTTTGCCCTTCCCCTGCTGTGTTTGGCCTGCGGCAACCCCGATACCGACGACGCCAACGATGCCGCCGGAACTGCCAGTCCCTATCTGGCCCGCGAGGTGGTGGGCGTTCACATGCTCTCCAACGATACCGATTACGACAAACCCTGCAATGTGCTGGGCGAAGAGTTTGTGCGGGCCACGTTCAACCTCGGCGCCACCACCGAATTAGTCGAGCTTGACTACCCCAACGGCTGCACGTTTGAGTGGGACGGCAATAAAGTATCGCTCGCTTTTGGTGGTCAAAAGCCGTACCCGTCGATTTACCATGCCGAGTACATCTTCGACAAGTTCTACCAGGGTGGCGCGGGTCAGGTGTCGGGACAGTCGGGCGAAACGGGTCAGAAAGCACCCCTGAGTGGTCCGGCAACGCAGGGCATCGGTGCCGAACGCCCGGTTACCGAACCCGAAGGTCCCGCATCGGCCGATATCGATGCCGATTCGACGGCCGGTAACGACTCGTCCAATTCCATATCGGGCGTGACGTCGGCTGCTGCCCAATTTGCCAAACCCGTTGTCAGCACGGCTAAGTTTATGGCTGTTCCCAGCGTGGGTGACAAAGCCGTGTGGGAGCCGTCGGCCGGAGCCATACACGTATTGTACAACAACCACATCATCAACGTCACGGTGCAGACAAAGGACAGCCCGTCTGTTCGTCAACAACGCGCTCAGTCGCTGGCGGTGGTGCTGCTCGATAAAGTTGCCACCGGTAATTTCACACGGTAAATAATAGTAGGTACAAAAAAGACCGACCCGTAGCATCAAGCTACGGGTCGGTCTTTTTTGTGGGTAGTGTCAGTCTGATTCAGGATGGGTTGCTACGCTACTTCGCTTCCATTAAACTTGGCTGTGTCCACCGCTGCGCCACGTTCAGGGTGTAGTCGACAAAGGCGCGGGCGGTGCGCTCGTAGACTTCGTGGCCGACAAAGTGGCCGTTTTCGTCGAGGTTCTTGTCGGTTTCATGCGATTCGTACAACTTCGGCGAGATGATCGAATAACTGTTGGTGAAGCTGATGATCTTGTTCGTAACAGTCGTCATATCCAAGGCCGGTTGGCGGCCACCGCGCCCGTTGGACGTGCCCGCCATCGCAAAGACTTTGTTCTCGAAGAGGTGTTTGAAAGCCGGTCCGCCCAGTTGGTGGATGGCGTTGGTTGCCTGCGGAGGGGCCGTCCAGTTGTATTCGGGCAGGGCGAAAAACACCAGATCGGCGGCTTCCCACGCCCCGATGAGTTCCTGCTGGAAGGCGGTCAGGCTGTCTTTCTTGACGGAGCCTTGCCCCACGAATGGAATGTCATAGTGCTCAAAAGTCACCACAGAAACCTCGTGCTGACCACTTTCTGTCAGTATGTGTTTCAGGTAGTTGACAAAACGCAGGGAGTTGCTGGCCGGGCGCGGTGAGGTCGAAATTAAGGCAATATTCATGGTGGCTGGTCGATTCAATGTAGCCTGAAAACCACTCGTCACGGAGTTTAGTTTCCGGTTAAAACCGGTCGAAAAGACGTATAATCCTGAAGAACATTACCCCAACGCCTGCGCCAGATCGGTGATTAAATCCTCGGCGTGTTCCAGCCCGATGGACATGCGCAGCAGGTTTTGGGGCGTCGCCGAGGTTGGCCCTTCCACGCTTGCCCGGTGCTCAATCAGGCTTTCGACCCCGCCCAGACTCGTGGCCCGCGTGAACAGTTTGAGCTTACTGATAAACCGCAGTGCTTCGGCCGAACCACCAACCACCTGCACCGACAGCATGGCCCCCGGCCCGTTCATCTGCTGCTGAATCAGGACGCGGTCGGGGTGGTTGGCCAGGCCCGGAAAATGGACTTGCTCAACGGCCGGGTGACCATCCAAAAAATCGGCAACGGCCTGTGCGTTGGCCATCTGCGCCCGCACCCGAATGCCCAGCGTTTTGATGCCCCGGCTCACCAACCAGCAATCGAACGGCGACGGCACCGCCCCCGACAATCCCTGCAACGCCCGGACGCGTTCGGCAAATGCATCATTTCGTTTGAAAATCAACGCCCCGCCCAGCACGTCGCTGTGGCCGCTGATGTACTTGGTAGTCGAATGCATCACCACGTCGCAGTTCAGGTCGAGGGGACGCTGGAGCACGGGCGTGGCCCACGTATTGTCGCAGACGCAGATGGCCCCGGCTTCGTGGGCAATCTGCGACACGATCAGCAGGTCGGTGATGGCGAGCATGGGGTTGGAGGGCGTTTCGCACCAGACGACGCGGGTGTTTTCGTGGATGGACGATTCCACGGCGTTGAGGTCGGTCATGTCGACGCGGGAGTAGGTCAGGCCCCACGGGTGAAACACCTGTTCGAGCAGGGCGGGCGTACCGTAGTAGGCATCGGTGGAGAGCAGGACGTGGTCGCCGGGTCGCAGTGCCTGAAACAGAGTCATGGTAGCGGCTTGCCCGGAGCCGAACGTCATGGCGGTGGCCCCGCCTTCGAGCATGGCCAAAGCGTGTTCCAGACCGTCGCGGGTGGGGTTATTGGGGCGGGCGTAGAGGTAGTCAGCGGGCAATTCGTTGGCTTCGTTGCGCTCGAACGTTGTGGACAGGTGAATGGGCGATACCACGGCCCCGGTGACGGAATCGGGTTGGTGGGTGGCGCGGAGAGCGAGCGTATCGAAGTGCATGGGAGAGGGATGTGAGGGGGTCAGGCGACCCGTGAATTCACAACAGAACAGCCGGACGGGTGAGAAAGTTGGATGGTAGCAACCCGTCTGCTACTTTTAGGAATCCCATGTACGCACACTACAGGCTATGAAACAAACCTATCAATCGCTTGCCGTTGCCGAAGCCGATGGCATCGCCACCGTTTCGTTGCTCGGTCCCGGCAAGGGAAACGCGATGGGACCGGAATTCTGGGAGGAGTTGCCCCAGGCGATGGATGAGATCGACCGGATGCCCGACGTTCGGTGCATCGTGTTCCGGGGTAGTGGCGACCATTTCAGTTACGGTCTCGACGTAGCCCGGATGCTGCCCCGCATCGCCGGGATGGCTTCGGGCAACGCCATGGCCGACGAACGCCGACGGCTCATGGCCCAAATTCGGTCTATGCAATCGGGCTTTTTGAAGATGCACCAGTCGCCCAAACCCGTCATTGCGGCTGTTCATGGGTGGTGCATCGGGGGCGGACTGAACATGATCGCGGCTGCTGATATCCGGCTGTGTTCGCGGGAGGCCAAATTCAGCCTGCGCGAAGCCAAACTCGCCATCACACCCGACATTGGCGGGTTGCAGTTTTTGCCGCACCTCATCGGGCAGGGCTTCACCCGCGAAATGGCCTTTACGGGTGGCGACTATGATGCCGATTTTGCCGAACGCATTGGCCTGGTCAACCACGTCTACGACACGCCCGACGCACTCTTTGACGCGGTTCACGCGCTGGCCCGCCAAATTGCCGATAATCCCGCCCCGGCCGTGCAGGGCGCGAAGGAGGTGCTTAACTACGGCATCGGCAAAGACATTGACGACGGGATGCAGTACGTGGCCGTCTGGAATTCGAGTCAGATGCAGTCCGTCGATTTCGATGAAGCGATGCAGGCCACGGTGGAGAGAAGAAAAGCTGAGTTCAATAAGAAAAGCAGCCGGGGCTATTAGCTTACCACCAGACCACCGAACCGATTTATGAATAACACTATTTATTTCCGGCGACTTGTTCGTGCTGGCCTGCTTTCAGTGCTCATCGCCTTGCTTTCGACTTGCTCCGAGAAGGAGGCAGAGCCTAAGGTTGCTGGTGCAGTAAAGGTGTTTTACGATGAACTCTTCACGATTGTTGAGAAAAACTCCATTAATCGCCGTAACATAAACTGGCCTGACTACCGGTCTAAGGTGCTGGCGCGGGTCGGGAATGCGGCTACCGTCGCCGAAACGCACGAGGCTGTTAGGTTAGCACTCTCCCTGCTACAGGACAATCATAGCTTCGTGGGGGCACCGGGCAACACGTACATCAGCGGTGCCGGAACCGGGTGTGGTGCTCTCTCTATCTTGCCGGAACCTACGTTGCCGAACATTGGCTACGTTCGGGTCAATGGATTCTCAGGTAACGAACAGGCTGCCCTTGAGTTGGCAACGGCCATTCAGTCAGCTAT